>CAIXIZ010000188.1 GCA_903919625.1 uncultured Verrucomicrobiota bacterium | reverse complement strand
TCGCCGGCATGAAACCAGGCGACCTGTCCTTCAACGAATTGTCCCGTCTGATCGGCTACTTTCAAGCGGAAGACAGCCCACGGGTTGCGGCCTATGCCGTCCGCTACTACGCCTTGCTCTGCGATGCGATGGTCCCGCTGATCATCATTCTCCTGGCCGTGCCATTTGCCGCCACGGGGGTGCGCGTCAACCCGGCTGTGGGCGTGACCAAATCGCTGGGTTTGTTTCTCGTGTATTTCGTCCTGACCAAGATTTGCTATGCCTTCGGCGCGGGCGGCCAGGTGCCGCCGCTCTGGGCCGCCCTGGCGCCCAACCTCACCATGCTGGGCCTGGGCCTGGGTCTGTTCGTGCGGGCCCGGTGACGGTCAGCCCCATCCGCGGGAACCGGCGCCACCCTCCGCTCATGCCCAGGCATAGTTGAAGCTGATGCTGATCCGCTCCGCGTCCACCCGGTTGGCCGCCACCTCGTGGCGCAACCAGCTCTCGAACAAGACCACGTTTCCGGCCTGGGCAGGATAGGTGGCATGTGAAAGATTTTCCCGCCGCGCAGCGGTGCGGCGTGGCGGCGCCGCCATGAAACGGTCGAGACGTGGATCCTCAAACTTCAGGCCCGGGCAGCCGCGGGGCGTACGCACATAATAGGTGCCGCTGATGAGCGACAGCGGATGCAAATGCAACGAGTGGGCGGCGGTCGGCGGCATGATGTTGACCCAGCAGTCAGTCATGCGCACCGCGCGCCCGCGCAGATCAAGGTCGAGCGTCTGGATGAAGGTACGGACATGCCGGGCAAATTTTTTCTCCAACGCTGCAAAGGTGCTGGAAAACCGGTGCAGCTCGTTGAGCGAGGCATAGCTCGTGTAGCCCCCGGGATAGTTTTTTGCCGAACAACGCCGCCCCGCGGTGTCGTAATCGCGGAGCTGCGCGCATTCGGAGGCCAGCTCGTCGTTGAGCCGCGCAATCCGAACGGACTGCAGCGGCGCACAATAGATGAAGGTGGAAAACCAGGCGCGGGTGGGCATGACGGGGCGATGGTAGGGAGCATCAGGCAGGGCTCAACCGTGTTTTGCGCGTTGTGGAGGCGGCGGTTGCACCAAGTGTCACCATGAGCACAAAATTTCGGATGGGACGGTTCATGGACAAACCAGGAAGAATGGGGGCGGGCAGATTGCAGGACCGGCCGAAAGACATTTTGCCCGGTCAGAGGCAGGAGGCGATCAACTGCGCCTAAGGTCAAGGCCGTTGCGCAACGGGTACAATGGGAGAACAGGAACCCAGCCCACGGTACCGCCAATTGGCAGCCGGGATGGAACATGCGGGAGCAGCCTTTGCCTTCCGAATTCAGAACTGCCACCGCATGCCGCCGGCAAGCAGCCAGCGCGGCTGCAGTTGCAACCCGTTCACCTGTTGGAAGACCGGCAGCTGCACTGAGACATAGGCGTTCCCGTGTGTGCCCAGCTCGGCCGACAGTCCGGGACTGAGATAAATGAAGGTGCCACCGCTGTTCGGAACATCACTGTTCACACCCGATTCGCGACTGTCCCGGCGGGCGTTGAGCTGGAGCTGCGGAGTGATCCAGCCCGATGTGAGACGGCGGACCCCGAGGTTGAGCCCGAAACTGGAGGAAGGCTGAAACCCATCTTTCGCATCGAGCGGCTGGGTCAGAGTGGCCTGGGCATACCAGTTGTAGTAGGGACCGGGCCGGAACGAACAGGCGATGCTGGCGAGCAAATCCGTCGTGCCAGTGCCAAGCTGGAGGGCGCGGTCCAGGGGCGTGCCGGCCGCCGGGCCAGTGGCAAAATTTTGCCGGGTGCTGCCGGAGGGCAATTTGAGCCCAAGCTGGACGGTCAGACCGCTCGTGTGCCCGGGAGACATCCATTGGTGACGCAAACTCAGGCGCACATCCCCCACGCCACTGGCATGCGAAGTGGAAACGGCCGTGTCGCCCGCCGCGATGGTGCTGTGATCCCGATCATGATAAGGCACCTGCAGCAGCAGACTCCAAACCGCATCATGAATGTAATCAACATCCAGCCAGACATTGCGGCTGAGTGTGGCTTGCTGAATTTCCACGGCATTTGGGAAGGTGAATGCCGCCGTGTCGGCGCGGTGCGAGCCGCTGCGCAGATTGGACTGGTTGATATATTCGTAACGGAAGGCGGCGCTGAGTCCGGGCGAGTCGCTGAGCTGCGAATCCCAATCGGAAATGAGCGAGCAGCCGCAGATTGAGCAGGCATGGCCGGCCACGGGCAGCAGAAGGAGAACGACCGCCATCGTCTGCAGCAAATGGCGAATGCGGAGAAAAAACAAAGGAGCGGGGCAATGGGCATCCATGGGAGCAAGTGGTTTGAGGGTGGAAGTGAGGCAGTTTTTCCAGGTTTCAGAGCGGGTGGGGCACCGTAAAATGGACGTTTTCCAAATGCAGCTCGACCCCGTCGAGGACGAGTTCCCCCGTGATGTGGGCGCTCGGGGTGGCAGCCTGGAGCGCGGCTGCATCGACTTTGTATTCCATGGTCATGGCGGGCATGAACCCCGCCACCGCCTCATGGGCGATCAACAGGGAACTGCGTTCCGGATAAATATTCATGACGCGGCCGGACAGAGGATAACGCTGCACCGCGGGATGGGTCGGGTGACCGGCATCGGCAGATGAACCGAGGCCATTGCAAGCGGACACGAACATCAGCGCACCCAGAAGCGTCAGACCGCCCGCGGCGAGTGGCAGACGGCGAAAAGCATGAAAGGAGGACAAGGTTGATGGCGAAAGATACATGGGTGAAATAGATGGGTTAAAAATGCGTACGCGGACGCGTGCAAACTGAGTTGGAGCCACGCCGCCCCAGGCACAGGCTTACGCGCGACAAGGCTGCCGCGCCTCCAAGGAAAACCTCCCGTCCGTACACAGGCAGACGGCAAAATTGAGACTAAACCGCGCGCGGCGGTGGTACCGGAGGGCTGGCCCGCATGACCCCTGGTGTGAACTCGTCGACCAGCGGCCACGGGCAACCGGAGGGAATGCTGAATATGACCTTGGGAGCGGGCTGGAATGCCAGCAGGATTTTGCCTGGCAGCCTGGCCTCAGGCGTGGCCGGGCTGACCGGTTGCTGCCTGGCCGCATCGACTGCGTTGCAAAGGTCGCATTCATTGCCAGGAGTGAAAGTGAGCCGCACTGCCTCCAGCAAAGGCATGGTCCGGGAGTATCCCGCAATCATCCGGCCCCAGGCAAACGTCTGGGCCAAATCCCACTGGCTGCCCGTGGCCAGGAGCCAGGCGAGCAGCACAGAAGTAATTTGGAGGCGACGAAGCACTTAGTAATGCAGCAAAGGCCGCTGGCGGAAGGCAAGACTGCTTTCAAACCTCGGGCGAAAGACCTGCGGGGATGCCCCTTAACTTTGGGTATAAGCGACCGGAACCGGTGCGACGGGGGGCGAGAGGACCGTCTGGTTCGCCACCGGCGCCGCGGTTTTTGTCGACCCCTGCACCCGTTGGCGGCGGCGTTGCACCAATTGGTCACTCATTCGGTCGCACCAACGGATGAAGGCACGCGGGCGCGGACTGGTAAATTCTGCCGGCTGCCACTCCGAACCGTCGGCATAGAGCGACTTGGGCAGGATAAAGGTGCCAAAGGTCCAGTCGGCGACGGGAAGCGTAAAGAAGCCAGAGATGGCCTCGTTGCAGTCGATTACGGCGTGGTGGCGCAGATGGAAGCTGTAAACCTTGCGCCAGAACCAGCCAAAACGCGGATGCTCAATGAGCGGCCCCCAGGTTTCGAACGACCAGTGCTCGACCGCATGAAACAGCTCATAGAGGCACAGCGACCCGGCAATGGCCGTGAAGCCGGCGAAAAACCATGGGAACGATGGGGCCAGCCATTGGAGCAAGGCGAGCAGGGGTGTGACGAACGCCGCAAATCCCGCCATGGTGAACCAAGGGAAGAACGACGCCTCGCCCTGCTCTTTTGTCGTGATCGGATAAATGTTCTCGATAAACGGCACATCGCGCCCGCCCGGGGTGCGCCGGCGCGCGATCCGCGTGAGATTGTGGTGCAGGGTGTGCTGCCGGTAGAGCCGGCTGAACAGCGGAAGCACCGGCTTGTGCAGGACATAGCGGTGAAAGAAATACTCGACGAAGCAGTTCAGCATCGTGAGGGAGAGAAACGCGGCGACAAATCGCCAGGGAGAGGCGGAGAGCTGCGTATGCCACACCGCTGCAGGAGCCAGCAACCGGAGCAGACCAGCCAGACCGGCAAGGGTGATGGCGACGGTGAAAAGAAAAAGCGGGAGGGAGAACTCCTCCTCGACATGCGCGGACCGCGCGGGGGGGTGAGACATGCCGGAAAGGTTGCCGGAAAGGCCGGCGCGTGGCAACCGTGGAAACAGAAAATATTTCGGCCATGATTGAACGCCCGCCGGCGGTTGGGCATTGCCAACCGCCGGCGGGCCGGCGACAACGCCCGGCTCCCAATGCAACCCATCATCCAGGATGTTCTGAACAGCCTTAGAACATCGACTCCGCTCGACCAGGTAAACTTTGTCCTCGGCATCATCGGTGTGCTGCTGATGATCCGCCAGACCCTGTGGGCGTTTCCGGTCGGGCTGGCGGGAGTCACGGTCCAGGGGGTTTTATTTCAGCAGCAAAAATATTATGCGGACGCCAAGCTTCAGATCTTCTTTTTCGTCGCACTGGCCTACGGCTGGTGGCACTGGAAGCGGGCGGGCGGTACCGGCGGGAAAACCCTGCCGGTCACACGGCTGAGCGTGGGCGGGCTGGTGGCTGCGCTGGCTCTCGCCGGAGCCGGCACGGCCGCCTGGGCCAAATATCTGCAGACCACCGACGCGATCATGCCTTGGCGCGACGCGTTCATCGCGGCGTTCAGCGTGGCGGCCC
>CAIXIZ010000187.1 GCA_903919625.1 uncultured Verrucomicrobiota bacterium | reverse complement strand
GCCGCCAAGCCCGCTGCCGCTCCGGTGACCCCCACTGCCGCGGTGCTGGTGGTTGATGACGAGCCGGCCATGTTGGAGATTTTCACCCAGCTGTTAAGCCCCCATTTTGAGGTGACCACGGCAAAGTCGGCACGGGAAGCGGAGTATTTGCTGCGCAAGAAGAGCTTCAAAGTCATCGTGTGCGATCACCTGATGCCGGGTGGCAATGGCATGAGCCTGCTTGTCCGGGCGCGCGAGGAGTATCCGCAGATGCAACGCATCCTGGTCACCGGCTACATGAAGCCGGAAATGCTCCTGCGCAGTGTGAATGAGGCTGCGTTATTTCGCTATCTGCTCAAGCCGGTGCCGCTCGACGAGCTGCTCACTGCGGTGCAGGATTCCGCGAAACTGTCCGACCAGACGCTGGTTCCCTCTCCGGTCTGAGCCCCGGCGGGCGGTTGCGTTTTGCTGGACGGAGCCAGCCGGCCCGGCTGTCATGGTTTCGCCCGATGACCGCCAGCCCCCCTACCATCATTGAGTCCACCCGGCTGTATGAGGGGTGGCTCACCAGGCAGATTCGGGTCATTCCAGCCGACCTGGCGACGAAACATGAGCGCATGGCAGGAGACCCATTTTCATTTTTTCGCGCCACTTGCTACCGTTGGGCGCAATGGTTTCCCTCCCTCTGCCCGGAGCTCACCGCCGCTCCCAGGGTGCTTGCCGTCGGAGACCTGCATGTTGAAAATTTCGGCACCTGGCGGGATGCCGAAGGCCGGCTTGTCTGGGGAATCAATGATTTCGACGAGGCCTGCCCACTGCCCTATGCCAACGATCTGGTGCGGCTGGCGTCGAGCGCAATGCTGGCGCTCGCGGCCACCGATCTTTCGCTCACCACGGCAGATGCCTGTGCCGCCATTCTCGATGGTTATGCCACGGGGCTGGACAAGGGGGGCGAGCCTTATGTGCTTTCGGAACGGCATCGTTGGCTGAGGGAGGCCGTAACGGGAGTGGAGCGCGACCCAACGGATTTCTGGACCAGACTCACGGCGCTGCCGACCGCGCAACGGGTGCCAGCGGCAGAGCGGGCCTTGCTGCGCGCGGCGCTGCCGGAGCCGGGCCTGGGGTTCCGGGTGGTCCACCGGCAGGCGGGATTGGGCAGCCTGGGCCGCCCGCGGTTTACCGCGCTTGCGGAATGGCGCGGCGGCTGGATCGCCCGCGAGACCAAACCGCTGCTGGTGTCCGCCGCCGCCTGGGCGCGTGGGGAAACTCCGTCGGCACGGATCCATTATGCGGAGATTTTGCGCCGGGCGGTCCGGGCGGCGGATCCGTTTCTCAAAGTCTGTGATGGCCGGGTGTTGCGCCGGCTTTCGCCGTATTGCAGCCGGGTCGAACTGGGGCAGATGTCGCACGGACGCAATGAAGGCAGGCTGTTGCGGGCAATGGGCCGCGAGCTGGCCAATATTCACCTCGGCACCCGTGCGGCCGTCACGGCGGTGCGCCGGGACTTGCACCGGCGCAATCCAGACTGGCTCCGGCAAGCCGCCGAGACCATGACTGAAGTCACGCTGCAAGACTGGCGGGCGTGGCGCCAGCAGACGGGCTAGGCGGCAGGACCGGTCCGCCGTCCGATGCTTCGACCGCTATGGTTTCAATTCCACCACCAACTGCACCTCGGCCGTGGAATTTTTTGGCAGGCCGGACACGGCGACGGCGGCGCGGGCATGTTTCCCCGCCTCGCCAAAGACGGCCACCAGCAGGTCGCTGGCCCCGTTGATCACCGCCGGACTGTCGGCGAAACCGGGCAGGGCGTTGACGAAGCCATTGACGATCACAATCCGCGCAACCTGGTCGAGCGAACCGGTGGCGGCCCGGATGTTGGCGAGCGCATTGAGAGCGCACACGCGGGCGGCGTCGTAGCCGGTTTGCACCGTCTGCTCCCGGCCTACCTGTCCCGTGTGGGTCATGGTGCCATCGACGGCGCAAATGGTGCCGGCGCAGAACAACAGGTTGCCAGTGCGCACGGTTGGGACGTAATTGCCGGCGGCCGCCGGGGCTGCGGGGAGCTTCAGGCCGAGTGCGGCGAGCTTGGTTTCGGGTGTCATGGCCGGTTTAATGGGTCGGACTGCAGGAAACGCCAAGTGCAAACTCCGCTCACTCACCGGACTGCAGCCGCCCCGGATTGTAAAATTCCGGGCTTGGATTCCTCCCTGCCGCCAACAATCCTGCTGCCCCTCCCTATGAAAATTTGTTGCATTGGCGCCGGCTATGTCGGCGGACCCACGATGGCCGTCATCGCGCAAAAAGCCCCCGACATCCAGGTGACGGTCGTGGACATGAGCGAGGCGCGCATCGCCGCATGGAACTCCGGCACCCTGCCCATCTACGAGCCCGGCCTCGACGAGGTCGTGCGCCAGGCGCGCGGGCGCAACCTGTTTTTTTCGACCGACGTGAAGCAGGGGATTACCGAGGCCGACATCATCTTTGTCGCCGTCAACACCCCGACCAAAACCTACGGGGTGGGCGCCGGCCGGGCGGCGGACCTGCGTTTCATCGAATCGGTCGCGCGCACCATTGCGGAGGTCGCCACCACCCCGAAAATCATTGTCGAGAAATCCACCATCCCGGTCAAAACGGCCGAGACCATCCAGCAGATTCTGGCCGCCAACGGCCGCGGGGTGAAGTTTCAGGTGCTTTCCAATCCCGAGTTTCTGGCGGAGGGCACCGCCATGGTTGACCTCTTCAACCCCGACCGAGTGCTCATCGGGGGCGAGCGCACCCCGGAAGGAGAGGCGGCCATGGCGGCGCTCGTCGGAGTCTATGCCCGTTGGGTGCCGCGGGAGCGCATCATCACGACCAACCTCTGGTCGTCGGAACTTTCCAAACTGGTGGCCAACGCCTTCCTCGCCCAGCGCATTTCCTCGATCAACTCCATCTCCGCGCTTTGCGAGGCCACCGGGGCCGATGTGGACGAGGTGGCCAACGCCATCGGCAAGGACAGCCGGATTGGCCCAAAATTCCTGAAGGCGTCCGTCGGTTTCG
>CAIXIZ010000186.1 GCA_903919625.1 uncultured Verrucomicrobiota bacterium | reverse complement strand
GCCCTTAGTGCGCCTTCCCGTTGGTGAATGCTCAGGTGGTGGAATTGGTAGACACACACGTTTGAGGGGCGTGTGCCGTAAGGCGTGCAGGTTCGACTCCTGTCCTGAGCACCAATTTTGGCCTGGACCAAAGTTTGGGAAGAGTAGGGCCGGTTCGGGATGACCTGCCGGTGAAGTGGGCGGGGCATATCCCCGGCCTGCAGGTGCCGGGAAAAACCGCGGCAACGCCGGCCTGGTCGCGGGCTTGCGTTCCCGGCATTTCGTGGCTTACGCTCCCAATCTTTTCCATGAGCCAAGCTCCCGCCTCCCTCTCGACCTGGGCACGTAATATCTCGCCGTCGCCGACCCTCGCTGTTGACGCCAAGGCCAAGGCGCTGGCTGCGGCGGGCGAGGATGTGTGCGGCTTTGCCGCCGGCGAGCCTGACTTTGACACCCCGGTGCATATCAAGGAGGCCTGTGCGGCTGCGCTGGCCGGCGGCAAGACCAAGTATGCACCCACTCCCGGCATTGAGCCGTTGCGGGCCGCCATCGCCGCCAAATATGCCGCCGACTACGGTCTGAAGGTAGCTCCCGCGCAGGTCATTGTTTCACCCGGCGGAAAATTTTCCTGCTATCTGTCCATCCTCGCAGTGTGTTCACCCGGGGACGAGGTCATCATTCCGGCGCCGTATTGGGTCAGTTATCCCGAGATGGTGAAACTGGCGGGCGCCACCCCGCGGTTTGTCCTGGCGGATGACAGCACGGGTTTCCGTCTCACGCCCGCGATGCTGGAGGCCGCCATCACGCCTCGCACCAAGCTCCTGATCCTCAACTCGCCATCCAATCCCACCGGGGCCGTCTATTCACGCGCCGAACTGGAGGCGCTGGTGGCGGTCGCCTTGCGGCACAACCTCTACCTGCTGTCGGACGAAATTTACGAACACCTTCTGTACGATGGAGCGAAGCACGTCTCGCCGGCGACCTTCAGCCCGGAAGCCGAAGCACGGACCATCATCGTTTCCGGTTTTTCCAAAACCTACGCCATGACCGGGTGGCGGCTCGGCACAACAGTCGCACCCGTGCCCATTGCCAAGGCCATCGCCGAGCTGCAAAGCCAGACCTCATCCAATGCGACCACCTTCGCCCAGTTCGGCGCGCTCGCCGCGCTCAAGGAAACGGCCAAGACTGCCGCCGCGCTCGGGACCATGCTCACCGCCTTTGACCGGCGCCGGAAGTTTCTTCATGCCGAGCTGAACCGGATCCCCGGCATCACCTGCCAGCTGGCCCAAGGGGCTTTTTATCTGTTTCCCAATATCTCCGCCTTTGGGCTCAAATCCGAGGATTTCTGCACCCGGCTGCTCGACGAGCAAAGGGTCGCCGCCGTGCACGGCAGCGCGTTTGGGGCCGAAGGCTATCTGCGCCTCAGCTATGCGACGGGCGACGAGATTATCGCCAAGGGGGTCGCCCGTCTGGCCGCTTTCTGCGCGGGTTTGCCGCGGTGAAGGGTCTTGGCAACCGGCCCCTTTCTGCTACCATCTGCCCGAGAAAGCGCCGCCGCCCGGTTCATTGCCCAGCCACCCGCAAACCCTGCCCCGCCTGACGTCTATGTCGCCCTCCGATGCCAACGACCCCATCGCCGCCGCGCCGGCGGCCTCCGACTTGGTGGAAATTCGCTACTCGTTGCCGGCCCTGCTGGCCGAACTGAGGGAGGAGCGCACCACCGGCTCGTTTGCGATGGAGAAATTGCACCAGACCGAGATCGGGAAACTATTCCAGACCCGCAAGAAGCACCGTGCCAAAAAAACCTAAAACCGCGCTGGGCGACTGCATCCGTGCGACCCGTAATTTCGACTACGGCACTGAACTTGCCGCGTTGGAGACGCAGCACAAAGATGGGGGGGCTCCCGCTGCTGCTGGCGGTCATCGAGGCCAAAATTGTGCCCAAGGACGAGGCCTGCCGTTTTTACGCCGACACACTGGGGGCGGCCTACGTCGATCCCTTTGCCTCGGTGATCACCGACGAGGCGGTTGCGGCCATTCCCGTGGAGATTGCGCGGAAGGCCAAGGTGCTGGGCCTTTACATCATCGAAGGGGTGCTCACGGCGGCGTTTGCCTCGCCCCAGGATGCCGACCTCGTCAAGCGCATCAGCCAGATCGCACAGATGCCCGTCAGCCCCGTCTTCGCGCTGCCCCGCGACATCGAGGACGCCACGCTCATCCAATACTCCAGCGAAAAGAACCTGGAGGAGAGCCTGAACGAACTCGAGCGCTCCAGCCTCTTCGACCAGCCCGACACCGCCGCGGACCGCCTCGCCGCCCTCGCCGACAGCG
>CAIXIZ010000185.1 GCA_903919625.1 uncultured Verrucomicrobiota bacterium | reverse complement strand
TGGCCGCCAGATAACCTTCGCCCATTTTCAGCAACGCCTCGCGGTCCGCCGGCTGCAGCTCGTGCACGCACTCCCAGGCCCACGCGGAGGTCTCGAGCAGTCCCAACCCGGCGGTGGCCTCGGCCAGCAGCTTTAGCGCCGGCACGCTGGTCGGATCGATCACCAGCAATTTTTCCGCATTCAAAAGGGACTGGGCCGGATCTTTCTTGGCACCGCTAAAGAAGAAACCGGGCTGGGTGAAGCCGGAGCTGGGAGCTTTGCCTTGATTTTTGGCCAGATACTGCCGCATCTGGGCGGCACGTTGCAGCTTGCGGACGGGCAGGCAGCCAGGCTGGTTTTTCAGCACTTGGTTGCACGCATCGATGACGTAATCAAAATTACCGCGCTGGAGGGCGATTTGTGCATTTTCGATCTGCTTTTGTGAAGTGGCGTCGAGGGAGGAAACTGTGACTTCAGGCATGGGTGTAGGGGATATGGGTAAGACCATGCCATCAAACGCGGCCTGTTTTCAGAAGCAAGAACCAAAACCAGCTTCAAGGCATCCGCCCCATTTTTGGCCATCACTCCGCCCCTGTCCCTGCGAGGTCTGCCCGTGCCGCCATTTTCAGTTTTTGCAGCCCGGCCCGCACCACCGCCTCCGTTGGCCCTTCCACCAGCAGCCGCAGCTTCGGTTCCGTGCCTGACCAGCGCACCAGCACCCGCCCCTGCTGGCCCAATTCGGCCTCCAGGGCGTGAATGGCCTTCATCAGGGCCGGCAATGTTTCAACTGGCGGTTTGGCGGCCGCCACCACCGTGCCAGCCGCCTGTGGATATTTCTTCAGCCCGCGCCGGAGCTCCGACAAAGGCTGGCCGGTCGCCAGCATCACGCCGATTACGCGCAGGGCCGCCACCAGTCCGTCGCCGGTCGGGGAAATGTCCGCACAAATGATATGTCCGCTCGACTCCCCGCCCAGGGTGGCACCTTCCGCCCGCATCGTCTCCGCCACATGGCGGTCGCCCACCGGGGTCCGCACCACCCGGCCGCCGGCAGCGGTCACCGCCGCGTCCACGCCAAGATTGCTTTGGACCGTCACCACCAAGGTGTCCGCAGCCAGCCGCCCCTGGCGCAATGCATGCAGCGCGAGCAAGGTCAAGATCTCATCGCCATCGAGTACCTCGCCATGTTCGTCGCAGAGCACGCAACGGTCACCATCACCATCATGCGCCACACCGAGTCGCGCCCCGGTGGCCCGCACTCGGGCCGCCATGAGCTCCGGATGCTCGCTGCCGCAGCCGTCATTGATCTTTGCCGCCTGGAGCCGCGATCCCGTTCGCACCCATTCATGCGGGGAAAAGAGGTGGGCCAGGTCGATGGCGGATTTGGAGGCTCCCCCGATCAGATCCACCGCCGCGCCCAGCCGGCGGAAAACTTCCGGACTCGTGAACAAGGTCGCCCCCCAGGCCGTGTCGAGGACGAGATGCCAGCCGCGCAAGGCGGATCCCGGCAGTAATCGCATCATTGCCTCAATATAGCCCGTTCTTGCCGTCTCATCACTGTCAGAACTGACTGCTTCGCGTTTTTTTTGCTCTTCCCACGCATGCGCCAATGCCTTTTCGCCCCCCGGTTCGTCCACGAACAAAGCCTCGACGATCCGCGCTTCCTCCTCATCCGAAAGTTTCAATCCGCCGCGTTTGAATAATTTGATGCCATTGTCGCCGGCCGGATTATGCGATGCGGTGATGACCACCCCCAGCGGCGCGCCCTCGAGCAAGACCGCCCGCGCCACCGCCGGTGTCGGCAATACTCCGAGATCAATGGGCTCCAAGCCGGCCAGCCGCAGCCCCGCCGCCACGGCGGCCCCCAATGGCAGGCCCGACTCCCTGGTGTCACGCCCCATCAGCACCCGCCGGCCTGTCACCGCTTTGTCCGGCGCCACCGGACTTCCCGATTCCCGCCTCCCCCCGCCGCTGGCCTTTGCCCACGGCCCCGTTGCCCGGCCGAGCCGCGCAAAAAACGCCTCGTTGATCACCGGCCCGCCATAGGGACCACGAATGCCATCGGTGCCGAAATATTTTCTGCCGGTGCTCATGGGCGAAAAAATTCCCGGGTTGCCGCAATTTTGTGTTTCACCGCCCCCCCCAGCAACAGCTCGCGCGCCGGGGCGATCCCGTCCCGCACCCCGGGTGTTTGGCCGACAATCCACAGGGCCACCGCCGCATTGAGCACGATGGTGTCCGCTAATCCGGCCGGTCCCTGCCCCGCAAGGATCGCATCGAGCAGCCTCAAGTTCGCCGCCAAGTCGCCGCCTTGCAGGTCGGTGAACGCCGCGGCCTGCAGCCCGAAATCCTCCGCCCGCCAGCTCCCGTGCACCCCCGCGAGCCGGCCAAACCCTTGCACGTGATTGGCCGTCGCGGTGGTGATCTCATCAATGCCCTGCGTCTGATTGATGGCGCCATGAGCCACGATGCCTGCCTTCGCCCCGAGCAGGCCAAAGGCCGCCGCCACCCGCGGCACCCAGCCCTCGGCGTAAACTCCGACGAGCGCATGGGCGGGCCGGCCGGGATTGATGAGCGGCCCCAGCAGGTTAAACACCGTGCGCCGGCCCTGTGCCGCCAGAGCCTTGCGCACCGGCCCGATATGTCTGAAGGCCGGATGGAAATTGGGTGCAAACAAGAAAACATAGCCCAGCTCCGCGAACGCGCGCCGGAGCTTTGCCGGCGGGGCATCCAGCTCGACCCCCAGGGCGGCGAACAGATCGGCGCTGCCGCACAGTGACGTGATGCCACGGTTGCCGTGTTTCATCACTGGCACGCCCGCGCAGGCCAGCACCAGGGTGACCAGGCTCGACACATTGAATCCGCCCGCATGGTCGCCCCCCGTCCCTACCACATCAATGGCCCTGACCGCGTCTCCCCCGATACCGGGATCCACTGCCATGCCGCGAAAGGCCCGGGCGAACTCCGCCACTTCCGCGGCGGTCTCGCCTTTGTCGCCCAGCGCCACGAGAAAATCTGCCTTGGCTGCTTCGTCCTCTCCGGGTGAAGCCAAGGCGGCGGCCGCCAACGCCACTTGCCCCGCCGCCAGATCCTGGTGGGCGGCGAGCTGCGCGGTAAGCGGGGCAAGATCGGCCATACGTCCGAGTCAGCAGCGCCCGGCGTGCGCCGCAAACACATTTGCGTCGCGCGGGCGCGGCGGGGCGTTTGCCGCCAGGGACCGGCCGCTTGCAGCGGGGCCCCGCGGCCCGAAACCTCCAGAGCGCAGGGGACATCCGCAGGCAGCAGGCACGCTCATCGCCCGCCCGCTGCCAGCACGAAAATTGCCGCGGCCGCAACGAGGCAATAATATCCGAAATGCTGCCAGCGGCTCTGTTCCAGCGAGCGCGACAGCCAGCGCAAGGCCACCCACCCGGCCACAAAGCTGCACCCCATTCCGGCCAGCCCCGGCCCGGCCAGCTGGGCGAGATGGGCCGGACTTGCCGCCTCACTGTGTGACTTGAGCAGCCGCCAGAGTTCCTGGGCAATGGCCGCCGGTGTGAGCACGACCGCCAGGGCGAAACTGAATTCCTCCACGCTCAGCTTCGCAACGCCGCGCAACAGGCCGGTTGAAATCGTCGCGCCCGACCGCGAAAAACCACGAAACGGCAGGCACAGCCCCTGCAATGCACCGATCCAGAGGGCATCAGCCAGGCCGACTTCGGGACGGGCATTGCGCCGGTTCTGGCTCCCGGCCGAAACCAAAATGAGCACCCCGGCCGCCGCCATCGCGCCCCCGATCAGCCAGAGGTTGGAAAAGAGCTGCTCGATCTCGGCCTTGTCGCCTCCTGCCATGAAAATTTTCACGATCACCTGTTTTAGGGCGAGGTAAACGGTACCGGTCACCGCCGTGGCTGCGACCACCCGCCCCGCGGCGGATTTGAACCGGACCGCGTCCGCAAAAAAACTTTTCCGCCACGCCGGCCAGAAATACATGATCACCGCGAACATGGTGCCGGTGTGCAGCATCACCAGGAGAAAGGTCATTTCCGGGCTGGCCGGATCGAGCCGCAGGAATTTCTCGGCGACAATGACATGCGCCGAACTGGAAACGGGCAGCAATTCGGCCGCGCCTTGGATCAGACCCAGCAGCAGGATTTGCAGAAAAGTAGGTGACATTGCGGGGAATAAGTTGGAATCAGCAGAGCCCGTGCTTGACGGCCTTTGCCGCTCCCGTCCAGCCCGGGCTGCGGCGAACTGGCAACGGGCAAAACGGGGCGTGCCCGGTCATTGCTGTCCGGCAGGCGGTTGATCACCTTGGTCGGCGCTCGACTTGGCTGCCGCCAACTTTACTTTTGCGCCATGCTGCTTTGCATCGATATCGGCAACACCCACACCCACCACGGCCTGCTGGCCGGGGGAAAGGTGCTCACTTCCGGAAAGGTTCCGACCCCCCGGCTCGCCGAAGTGCTGGGTGAGTATGGCCTCACGCCCGGCCGTCCGGCTTTCGTGCAACGCCAGGCGGCGTACGGCGACCTGGAAGGAGTGGCCTTCTGCTCGGTCGTCCCCACGGCAACGGCCCGGCTGCGTCCGGCGCTGCTGGCCGCAGGCTTTACCGGTCCGGTGTTTCAGCTCACCCATGATAAAAAAATCGGCATGCCGGTCACCTACCCGCATCCGGCCGAGATCGGGCAGGACCGTCTGGCCAATGCGGCCGCCGCGCATGCCCTCGGGGTGGTGCCGGCGGTGATCATTGACCTGGGCACGGCGGTCACATTTGATGTGGTGACGGCGCAAGGTGGCTACGAAGGCGGGATCATTGCCCCGGGACTCGCGGTCATGCGGCACTATTTGCATGAACGTACCGCCCAGCTGCCAGAAATTGATGATTCGCTGGAGGTCAGCCGCGCCATCGGCCGGTCCACCGTCGAGGCGATGCGTATCGGCATGGTGCTGGGTTTTATGGGCATGATCCAGGCGCTGCTGGACGCCGTGCGGTCCGAACTGGCGGCACGGTCGGGATCGCCACCGACGGTGCTGGCCACCGGTGGCTACGCCGAGCACTTTGCCGCCAGACTGCGGCCGCCAGCCCGCCTGGTGCCTCAGCTCACTTTGCTCGGCCTGGAAGCGGCCTGCCGGCTCAACGGCTGAGGCGCACGATTGGTTGGACACTTTTCCGGAAGCCGCTTGTCCTTGGCTGAGAATCCTGAACACTCGTGCCCTCTGTGGTTTCCCTCTCTGACAACTCTCCGGCCATCGAAGTCCGCGACCTGGTGAAAACCTTCGGCGGCGTAACCGCCGTCCAAGGGCTGAGCTTTGCCGTGGCGCGCGGGGAAATCGTGGGTTTCCTCGGGCCCAATGGCGCGGGCAAGAGCACCACCATGCGCATCCTGACCGGATTCCTTGGGGCCAACTCCGGCACGGCGGCCGTGTGTGGCGTGCCCGTCGCCTCCCGTGGGGGCGAGGTGAAACGGCTCATCGGCTACATGCCCGAAAATAATCCGTTGCCAGAAGATATGCGCGTGACGGAATATCTGCTTTACCGCGGGCGGCTCAAGGAACTGCCCCGCGCCCGGCTCCGGTCGCGGCTCGATGACGTTTTGGAACTATGTGATCTCAAGCGCGTCCGTCACCGGATCATTGGCACCCTGTCCAAAGGATTCCGCCAGCGTGTGGGCATCGCCGAATGCATCCTGGCCGAGCCCCCCGTCATCATCATGGATGAGCCGACCATCGGTCTCGATCCGCACCAAATCCGCATCGTGCGGGACCTCATCGCCAGCCTGCGCGGCCGGATGGCGATGATCATTTCCTCCCACATTCTGCCGGAAATCGAAATGACCTGCGACCGGGTGCTCATCATCAACCAGGGCCGGATCGTCGCGCAGGGCACGCCCGCGCAACTGCGCCGCGAAGTGCTGGGCGAGGCGCGCTATGAACTCGATCTGGCGGGCCACGCGGATGCCCTGCCGGCCCTCCTCACCGGTGTTGAGCCGTCGTTGCAAATTGCCACCGCCACCCCCGCCGATCCCGACGGCTTCCGCCAGCTGATGCTGACCACCACCCGCCCGGACGACCTGGGCGAATTGCTGCTCCAGGCGTTCAATGCCGACGGCCGGTTTCGGGTGCGCGGCCTGTCCCGCGCACCTGCCTCGCTCGAAGATGTTTTTCTGGCCGCGACCAAACGGAGTTGGGACACCGTGGATCGGAAATAAAATGCCCGCCGGCCTTCGCCGCTCAAATCCACCGTCACCAGCAACCCAGCAATCCCCCCTTTGCGTCATTTCCTCACCATCCTCGGCCATGAAATCCGGATGCTGCTTGTCAGCGCCACCACCTATGTCGTGGCGGTGTTGTTTCTTGGCCTGATGGGGTCGGTCTTCACCGGAGTCATCGAGCTCTATGGCAGTTCGGGCGCACCGGAAGCACCTCCCGCCACCGTATTTTTCCAGCTGTTTTGGCTGCCGGTGTTTTTCATGGTGCCATTGCTGACCATGAAATGTCTCGCCGAGGAACGGCGGCTCGGCACCTTGGAAACACTGCTCACCGCCCCGGTGAGCGCCACCGAGGTGGTGCTGGGAAAATTTGGCGCCGCCTACCTGCTTTACCTCGCATTATGGAGCGCAACTGGCGGCTATTTTTGGCTGCTGCACCGATTTGCGCGCGACGCCCGGCTGATTGATCCGAGTTCGCTCATCGGCGGCTATATTTTTATCGCCGTCTCGGGGCTGATGTTCGTCGCCATTGGCGTGCTGGCGAGTTCCCTCACCCGGCACCAGGCCGTCGCCGCCGTCAGCACGGTGGTCGTCATCCTGATGC
>CAIXIZ010000184.1 GCA_903919625.1 uncultured Verrucomicrobiota bacterium | reverse complement strand
GCAAAAGCTCGTTGCGCAACCGCAGGAAACGGCCGAGAAACAGCGGCGATTCTTTACGCATGCCATTGCTGAAAAAACTTGAACGGCTCTTCGGGCGCTTCGCCATCCGCCACCTGACCCCCTATCTGATCAGCGGGCAGGTGGCGGCCTATGTCCTGATGAAACTCGGCCGTTTGGATGCGTACACCCTTTTTCTGATCCCCCGGCTGGTGCTCCACGGCGAACCATGGCGGCTGATCTCGTTTCTGTTCCTGCCCCCGCCAACCAACCCCCTGTTAATCGCGTTTTCCTGGTGGATGTTTTACCTGATGGGCGGCGCCCTGGAGGGGCATTGGGGGACGTTTCGTTTCAACCTGTTCCTGCTGTGCGGGTTTGCGCTCACCACCGGCTCGGCCTTCCTCCATCCGGATGCCGCAGTGACCAACCTGTTCCTGGCGGGCTCGGTCTTTCTGGCCTTCGCGCATCTCTATCCCGACTTTGAGCTCCTGATTTTTTTCATCCTGCCCGTCAAGATCAAGTGGCTCGCGCTGCTGACCTGGGCCGGATACACGGTGGGGCTGCTGTTTGGCGGCTGGCCCGAACGGGTTCTGATCCTGGCCGCCACGGGAAATTATTTTCTCTTTTTCGGCCACGACATCTGGCAAACCATGCGATGGGGCAGCCGGCAGATGAAAACCCAGGCCGAGCGCTTCGCCCAACTGGGAGCCGCCCGCCACAAATGCCGCAGCTGTGGCAAAACCGACCTCACGGATCCCCACCTGGACTTTCGTTACTGCTCCAAGTGCGCCGGGGACGAGTGCTACTGTCCCGAGCACATTTTTCAGCACGAACATGTGACCGCCGCCGATGGCCAATCCAAGCCGAACTAAGCGCGAATTGCCCGCCACGCTGGGCGGCTGGTTGGGGCGGGCGGAGCAGCTTTATGCCAAGGCCGGGCTGGCGCTCGGCCAGACCGCCAGCAGCGCCCACGACGAGGCGCTCTGGCTGCTGCTTCACACCCTTGGCCTGCCGCTGGACAGCGCGGCCGCCGTGCTGAACCGGCGGCTGACCGTTGCCGAACATGCGGCCATCGAGGCGGTCTTCCATCGCCGTCTGGTCGGACGCGTGCCGGCGGCCTACCTGACCCACGAGGCATGGCTCGGTGGCGAGAAGTTTTATGTGGATGAGCGCGTGCTCATCCCGCGCAGCTATTTTGTCGAGATCATCCCGACGCTCGATGCCCTGCTGCCGGCCGGGGTGACGGTGCGGCGCGCCGCCGACGTCTGCACCGGCTCGGGCTGCCTCGCCATATTGCTCGCGCGGCAGTTTCCGGCGGCAACGGTGGACGCCATTGACCTCTCGCCCGACGCCCTCGACGTGGCACGCCGAAATATCCGTGAGCACCGGCTCACGCGCCGGGTGCGCCCGTGGCGCGGCGACGGGTTTGCCGGGGTGCCGGCCGCGAAATACGGGCTGATCCTCAGCAACCCGCCCTACGAACCCAGCGCGCGTTGCGACCGGCTGCCGGCCGAATTTCAACGGGAGCCGCGGATGGCGTTGGATGGCGGGAGCGACGGTCTGGACATCATCCGAAAAATATTCCGCCAGGCGCGCACCCGGCTCGCGCGGCATGGCCTGCTGCTCATCGAGGTCGGCGGGCTGCGCCGGGTGATGACGCGCGAGTTCAAGGCGCTGGCCCTGGAATGGCTGCCCACCGATGACGGCAGCAATTGCGTCTGCCTGGTCCGCGCGGAGAACCTGATTTAGTGAAAGTAGGCGGGGGCGCGGAGGGCGGAAGCCAGAAGCCGGAGGAGAGAAACTAGAATGAGGAGGAGGGGGACAGTCACAACCCGACCAGGCTGCCGTGGCGTTTGAGCCAGCGCTCGGCTTCGCGCCAGCCGGGACACGT
>CAIXIZ010000183.1 GCA_903919625.1 uncultured Verrucomicrobiota bacterium | reverse complement strand
GCGGATGAAATCGTCATTGGAAACGTTCAGCTTGGCGCAGAGCGCCCGGAATTCGGCCGACACCTCGTCGCAAAACAGCTGGGGGGCGATGCCGCGCGCCCGCGCGCTCTGCTGCACCTTCTGGCCATGCTCGTCCACGCCGGTCAGAAAGAAGACCTGGTCGCCCATCAGCCGGCGGAAGCGCGCGATCACGTCGGCCAGCACCTTCTCATAGGCATGGCCCAGATGCGGCGAACCGTTGACGTAGTCGATGGCGGTCGTGATGTAGAATTTTTTCATGCGCAGAACGGGGAGTAGAAACCGGCTGCCACGAAAAGTCGAAAGTTTTGCATGGCAAAATCCCGCTCTCCGAAAATCCGCATTCCGAATCTCAAATCCAAAATCCTAAATGTTCGCCATGCCCTTCAAGGGGGTGATCAGGGCGACGCTTATTTCCAAAATGCGTCACCACCGACCAGAGCAATCGGTACACCCGCCGGGCTCATCCCGCCGACAGCTGGAGCTTCTCGATGTTGGTCGCCAGCACACTGATCGGTGCAATCGGCAACTCCAGGGTGAAGGTCGCTCCCTGGCCGCGTCCGGCGCTGCGCGCCGTGAGTGTGCCCTTCATTTCCCGGGCCGCATTGGCGCTGGCATGCAGGCCAAAACCATGTCCGGTTGCCCGCGTGGTAAAGCCATGGTTGAAGATGCGTCCGAGATTCTCCGGAGCGATCCCCATGCCATTGTCCGTCACACTGAGGCAGACGCGCGAGCCGTCCGGGGTGGGTGCGACACCGATGGTCAGGATTTTGTTCGCCGCATTGGGCCCTTCGGCGCAGGCATACTTGGCATTGCTGATCAGGTTGATCAGAATCTGCAGCACCTTGCCCCGCTCGGTATACACCAGCGGCGCGGACCGGAAGTCGCGCACCACCCGGACATCATGCCGGGCGAGCGCCGCGGTGTTCATGCGGATCGCATCCGAAAAAAGTGTCTCCGCCCGGAGCGGTTCCAGCGTGCCGACCATGGTGGCATACGACTGCTGCATGGTGACCACGTCCTTGATGTGATCGACATTCTCCTGCAATGAAGTGATTTCCTGCAGCAACCGGGCCTGTTCCTCGGCAAAGCTGGCCGCGAGCGAGGCGACAAGTTCCGGGATGCGCCGGCCCTTGGGATCGGTGGTGAGAAAGGCCCCGAGATCCGCCCGATGCTGCTGCAACAGCGCGGCCAGCTGACCGAGGGAGCCAAACCGGGGATTGCGCAAGCCCGTGGCCAGGAGCGAGGCGGAGACGTTCACGCTGTTCAGCACATTGCCGACGTTGTGCAGCACCCCGGTCGCGACCTCGGCCATGCCCGCCTTGCGCGATGCTTCGACGAGTTCGCCCTGGACCTTTTCGAGCGCCGCTTCCAGGCGCTTGGACTCCGTGACATCCTTGCTCATCCCAAAGGTGCCGATGATCTCGCCCGCGTCGTTCCGCAGCGGCAGTTTGTTGGTGATGACCCAGGTGATGCGGCTGTCGGGCCAGGTCTCCTTTTCCAGCTTTCCGATGATGGGCCGGCCGGTGAGCATGATGCGTTGCTCGTCCTCGAAAGCCGGCCGGGCGTGCCGCTCGTTGAAAAAATCGAAATCAGACTTGCCGATGACCTCCCCTGCATCCTGGCAGCCAAACGAACGCACCACGGATGCGCTCACGGCGATGAAATTCGACCGCCGGTCCTTGAAGTACACGTTGTCGGGGATGTTCTCCAGGAACGCGGCCACGAGGGTGTGGTCGAGCTGGCCAATGTTCGCCTCGCCGGAACCGGCCAATATTTCGTGGGGCAGGATCGACATGACAGGGGCGGATCAGGCGGCGCGGGTGGTGAAGGCGGGCGCGAGCCAGCGCGCGAGCATGGCGCGCAAGGCCTCGGGTTTGACGGGCTTCGTGAGGTAGTCGTCCATCCCGGCGGCGAGACAGGCGTCACGGTCGTTGCTCATGGCATTGGCCGTCATGGCGACGATCCGGATGTCCGTCGGGAAACCGGGCAGTCCGGCCGACTGTGCGGCCCGGATGCGCCGGGTGGCTTCCAGCCCGTCCATTTCCGGCATCTGGGCATCCATCAGGACGAGCTTGTACGGCCGGCTCGCGATGGCCGCGAGCGCCTCGTGCCCGTTGTTGACGATGTCACAATGGTGGCCAAGCTTGCGGAGCATGAGCCGGGCGACCTTTTGGTTCACCGGATTGTCCTCCGCCACCAGGATCGTGACCGCCGGAATGGCCGAATTATCGGCGGCCGGTTTGACCGCCGGGTTCAGGCGGGGCTTCGGCACCAGCGGAGACACCGAGTTGGT
>CAIXIZ010000182.1 GCA_903919625.1 uncultured Verrucomicrobiota bacterium | reverse complement strand
GGCGAAGTTGATGGCATGCGGATCCGAGGCGGTGAGAAACGCGGCGCTCATGTTGCTCACGGGCTTCATTTTTCCATCGGTAATCCGGTCGCGATAGTTGAGCGTCATGAGCTGGCCCCAGCCCGGATTCGCCTGTGACTCTTCGTAGACCGAGATGCCTTCGCTCAGCCAGCGCGGCATCTTGTTCTCGGTCATGGTGAGCGTGATGACGTGGGTGAATTCATGCCAGAGCACCGCCTCCCAGTTGGCGCTGGACAGCGCGGGGCTGTTGACCGTGATGACCGAGCCGAAACACACGGCGAGAAAGCCCGCTTCGCCCGGTGCGCCGAAGGTGCGGACGGCGAAGTCACCCGGCGTGGAGAAAATCTCGACCGTCGTCTTTTTCGTAAGCTTAAACCCGTATTTGGCCGTAAGGGTGGCCCGCGCTTTTTCGAGCAACGCCAGGACGCGTTGCCCATAGATGGGGGCTTCATCGGCGGACATGCGGACCAGAAAATTGTCGTTCTCAATATTCGTGTAGGTGGCGAGGCGGTCATGCAGCGTAACCAAGTTGTAGGCCTCGACATCATAACCATCCTCCTTGTGCGCCTGGTCGATGAGGGCCCAGCCCTCGTCGGCCTGACCAAGCCGGAGCAGATCCTGCGCGAGCTCGATGCGGGCCGGGGTGTACTTGCTGTCAAAGGCGAGGGCGCGCCGCTGGGCGTCGGCGGCATCCGTGAAACGATAGTTGCGGGAGAGCTTCTGGCCGATCAGATAGTCCACACGCGGGTTGGTGTTCCAGGCGGAGAGCGCCTTGGCGCGGTCGGCATCGGCGAGCTCGGGATGATTGTCCAGGCGTTCGATAACCGCGCGCATCGCCAGGGCGTCGGGCTGGAGCGGATTGACCGTCAGGATCTGGGTGATCATCTCACGGGCAGCATCGTATTGCTCGCCCTCAATTAGGTTGTCGACGAGGAGCAGACGGGTGGGGATATGATGGTCGTTCACATCGAGCGCCTGGGCGGCGTAATCGAGGAATTTTTCATTGTCGCCGCTGCCCTGGAAAGCGGCGGCAAGGCCGCCCAGCATGTCGGGATCGTCGGAGTAGAGCTTGTTGGCGTCGGAGAAGGTGCGGGAGGCAAGGGCGTAGTCGTGCTTCTCCAGCGCGAGCCGGCCGGCGGAAAGCCAGGCCTCGCGGGCCGGCGGGTTGCCAGTCTGGGCGGGGCGGAGAAAGTTCTCCAGCACCAGTTTGGGTTCCGCCCCGAGCAGGAGCGCGGCATCGCCGACCGACGCCAAAAATTCCGGCGTATGGTCACGCTGGCCGCGCGTGTCGATCAGCCGGCGGGCTTCCTGCAGGTCGCGCAGGGCCTCATCATCATGCTGGGTGGCGAGCGCGGCATCGCGGGCGAGCAGCCGCACCCGGATGCTTTGCGAGCTGTAGCGCACAGCCTGGGTGAGCACGGTGGCGGCATCCGGGGCACGGCCCAGGGTGAGCAAGACCTGGGCCCGCAGCACCCACCAGGCCTCATTAAACACATCATTGGCGCAACCCTGCTCGGCGGCGGCAAGCGCGCCCTCGTAGTCGCCATGCCGGTATTGTCGCTGGGCGGCGGCCAACGGATCGGCCGGGGTGGCGGCGGCAGGCGGCGGCGTTGGGCTCGGCGTGGGGAATTGATTCAGCGCCGCCGCCGGGGCCACGGCGGCGGCCAGCAGGAGCATCGCCGTGGCGGTGAGTCCGGCGCGGGCGAGGGCAGGAGGGGGCAGGGTGGTTCGGCTCACGCGGAATGAGTCCATCGGGTGACTAAGAATTGCCCGGCCGACGCTGGCAAGGCCGTTGCGCAACGAATTTTGCGAACGGGAAGGAGGCAGGCGGCATGGCATTATGACGCGCGACACAGGATGATTGTTGCAGACGATCGTGGGTTCAATGTCGCTGAGGCGCCGACCCCGCTCAGATCAGGCAAGGAAAGGTGGAGTGCTGGGCTCCGGGACGCTTTGCCTGACTCCGACTACGATCCCGGCACCGGGTAGCATGCCTAGATCCAATCCCAGGCCGACCGTCCGGATAACGTTGCCGGGGCAGCGGCCCGGCCGGCCAATCCGATTGCTTCGGGACTTTGGCCAGAGGCACCAGGACGGCCTCCATCTGTCCGGCTTCAGGGAAACTTGCCCATCCGGGCGGGGCATACCTGATGGCCGCGCGCAAACCTCCGGCAACGCCGGTTGGAGCGAAGCGATTGCGCCGGCTTTACTGCCAGGTATAATGCACCTTATAGGTGACGGTCTTCTGTTCGTCGGGCGCAAGTTTCACCCGGAACTCGATGGTCTGGGCG
>CAIXIZ010000181.1 GCA_903919625.1 uncultured Verrucomicrobiota bacterium | reverse complement strand
GGCCATCCGTCAGCGAAGTCGGAGTTTGACCAGTACACCCAACGGAACGGCTACAGTTCAATTTAAACCGCTCTAAGTCTGCTTAGGGTCTGCGGTAGACGGAGTGTCCGCAAACAAGGTTTGGCCCATCCTGCATGGGATTAAAATCACCTCAGGCAATGACCTTAACGCCATCGATGTTGCTCAACCGGCCTGAAATTCTTTCTTGGTTTCCTGGCTTCCCTCTTGAGTTGTCAGGGCATGGAAAACCATTGCGTGCTTGGGCTCAGTCTCATTGGCGGCGTGTGGGCACGGCATTACCACACCGCCGTAGCAGCCAGGCCGCCCGCCATTTGCCCAGCACCCGGATGAAAACAGCATCCGCACGGCGGTTGAAAACACCGACAAACGAGTCCGTGCGTTTGGCGGCCATTATCAAAGCCCAGCCAAGCAAGATTACGGTGAGCAGTTGGTTAATCCAGCTGTCGAGCGGCCATTGCCCGCTCCAAAGCAAGGTCGCCTGCCTGGAAAACGGCCCCAGGTAGTACAGCGGCCACAAATCTCCGGGATTAGGTCCGCTGGCAGAACCGGCAACATCACACAGCAAATGCAGGTGAAAAACGAGGAAGGCCAGTAAGGCCACCCGCCAGCGGCTTCGGGAAAAGCAGGTCAGGATGGCCGTGATGAGCAGGCTGCCGAACAATCCGTGGAGCAACCAGTGGTGATAATCCGTAAACAGCGTGGTCTCATGTCCGAGAAAATATTTACTGGTCAGATCAACGGCCAGGCCGGCCCCGTCTGCGTCTGGCAAAACACCTGCCAGTGTCACCAGCCGGCAATCACGGGGATTGTCCGTGGTTTTGGCGGCGATCAGCCAACTGGCGAGCAAATGCGTCACAGGGGACATGACAGTGAGTGGAGTGCCGCTGTGTGAGGAGGCCTTGGTCTTGGCCGAAAGAGTCAATGGGTGTCCATCCCGACGAAGACAACTGATAACCGGTCCGAAATTCTTTCTTGGTTTTCTGGCGTCCCCCTTAAATCATCCGGGCCATGAAAACCATCGGCGTGCTTGGTCTCGGTCTCATTGGCGGCGTGTGGGCGCGGCATTACCACACCGCGGGCATCCTCGCCGGCGCGTGGAACCGCTCCCCGCAGCCGGACTTCCCGCAATGGTGCGATGACCCCGCGAAAGTGGCGGCGGCCGCGGATGTGGTGCAGATCGTTGTGGCCGACCCGCCGGCAGTCCGCGGCATCCTGGAGAAAATCCTGCCCAAGCTCGGTCCCGGCAAAGTGGTGATGCAATCGAGCACTATTGATCCGAAGAGCAGCGAGGAATTTCGCGCGCTCGTCACGGCGCGCGGCGCCCGTTATCTGGAGACGCCGTTTACCGGCAGCAAACCGGCTGCGGAGCAGCGCAAAAACGTGTTCTATCTCGGCGGCGACCCTGCGCTCATGGCGGAGATGGAGCCGTTTCTCGCCTTGCTCTCCGAGGCGCGGGTGCCCATCGGCGATAACAAGCAGGCGGCGACCTTCAAACTGGCGATGAACCTCACCATTGTCTCGCAGTTGCAGGCGATGGCGGAAGCGCTCACGATGGCCCGGCGGGCCGGCGTGACCGACGATGTGTTTTTTGCCGGGTTCGCCCGCAACATCGCCTATTCCGGTCTCGTGAAGCTCAAGGAGCCAAAGCTGCGGGCGGGCGACTACGCGACCCAGTTTTCCGTGAAGCACATGCTCAAGGACATGCGGCTCGCCTCGGGCATCAACGGCTGCGAGAAATTTCCCGTACTCGACGCCGTGCGCAGCCAGCTCACCGCCGCTGCCCAGGCCGGCTGGTCCGACGAAGATTACTCCGCGATCATGAAGCTGCTGTGAGAGGTAGTTGCTCCTGCAGAAGGCAAGCAAGCAAAGCTGGGAGGACCCTCCCAACGTAAACCGTATCGCCTTGTCTACGCCCACTTCAAATCCGTCTCGGCAAAGGGCAGGGTCCGGATGCGTTTGCCGATGGCGGCGAAAATGGCGTTGCACACCGCCGGCGCGGCGGGCGGCAGGCCGGGTTCGCCGAGTCCCGTGGGCGCGGCGACCGACTTGATGAAATACACCTCCACGACCGGCGGCGCGTTATCCATGCGAATGAGCGGATATTGGTCGAAGTTGGTCTGCGCGAGCGCGCCTTTCTCCACGGTGGCCTTGAGGAACCAGGCCGCGCCGATGCCGTCGATCATCGCGCCCTGCACCTGGTTCTCGGCGGAGCTGAGATTGACGATGAGCCCGGCGTCCACGGCGGCGGTGAGTTTCTGGATTTTTAATTCTCCCTTTTGACTGACAGTGACATCGGCGATAATGGCGACATAGGAACTGTTGGTATTGGTGATCGCCAGGCCCTGGCCCTGGCCGCGCGGGAGCTTCTTGCCCCAGCCGGCCTTTTCGGCCGCCAGCTTGAGGACAGCCGTCATGCGTGAAGCAGAGAAACCGCCACCACCCCGCCCGCCGCGTCCGCCACCGCGACCGCCCGGTGCGCCGCCTCCGGCAAATCCGGCGCGGCCACCCGCCGGTCCGCCCGGCGCGACAGCGCCACCAGGGGCACCGCCAAATCCTGCTCCGCCAAGTCCGCCGCCGAAACCTCCCGGCGGTCCACCGGCCGGGGCTGCACCCCCAGCAGGCGGCGCTGGCAGCGCCGCGAGCAAATCGAGGGTGAATTCAAGCGGATCGCGGCCTGCGGCGTGCGCGAGCTCGTCCACAAAGCTCTGGGTGGCCCAGATATTGCCGTTGTCGCCGGGCGCACGCCAGTAGCCGGTGCGGATCGTACCGTTGATCTTGCCCGATTGCACGGCGGCGCCCCGCACCACGTTAAAGGGGAAGGTGCCGGCCGTCATGTCGCCGGGGCCGCCCTGCATTTTTACAAAGTAATCATTCAGCGCGACGATCTTGCCGGTGCCGTCCACCCCGCCCTTGAAGAAATGCCAGCCGTTGGAACGGTAGTTGTTGTCATGGGCGAGATCCTGCTCGCGCGTCCAGGTGAGCTTGACCGGCGTGCCCGCGAGTTTGTGGGCGATGGCCGCGACCTCGATCGAGTATTCGTTGCTGCCGCGCCGGCCGAACCCGCCGCCCAGCCGGGTGACGTGGACCACGACGTTGTTGGCCGCAAGGCCGAGGCCGGCCGTGACCAGCCCCTGCCCGGCGGAGGGAATCTGTGTCGGCACCCACATTTCCATGACGCCATCCTTGAACACCGCCGTGCAGTTCTGCGGCTCGAGTGTGGCATGCGGGAGAAACGGATAAAAGTAGGCGGCCTCGACGCCCTTCGCGCCCTCGGGCAACGCGGGCGTGGCGGCGCTCTGCGCCATGGCTTCGGCCTGTTTTGCCATGTCGGCGCTGCTTTCGGAGACTGCCGCGCCATCGTCCCACTGCACCTTGAGCTGGTCGGCCGCGCTGAAGGCGTTCCACGTCGAGTCGGCGATGATGGCGATCCCGGGCATGAGGCCGGTGATGCCGTCGAGCACGAAGGCGTCGCGCACCCCCGGCAGCTTTTTCACGTCGTCGAGATTCGCGCTCACGGGCTTGCCGCCAAACGTGCGGCACTTCACATAGGCGGCGTAGACCATGCCGGGCAAAACCTGGTCGATGCCAAACAGCGCCTGGCCGGTGACGACTTTCCCGTTGTCCACGCCGGGGACGCGGGTGCCGAGCAATTTGAAACTGGCGGGATCCTTGGGCGTGATGCCCTGCGGCACGGGCAGGGTCGCGGCCTTGGCGGTGAGCTCACCATAGCCCAGGCGGCGGTTCGACGCCGCATGGACCACCGCCCCATTGTCGGTGGTGCATTCGGCGGCCGGCACGCCCCAGGTCTGCGCGGCGGCCTCAACCAGCATGGCCCGGGCCGTCGCCCCAGCCTGCCGGAGCGGGTTGTAATTTGACGGCGTGTACATGCTGCCGACGGCGAACTGCTGGCCATAGGCGCGGTTCAGGTCGCCCTGGGTGACCGACACCTTGGTCCAAGCCACGTCGAGTTCCTCGGCAATGATCATCGGCAGGGCGGTCTTGGCCCCCTGGCCCATTTCGGAATTGGGCGCGATGAGCGAGACGGCGCCACTGGGCGAGATGGTGATAAAGG
>CAIXIZ010000180.1 GCA_903919625.1 uncultured Verrucomicrobiota bacterium | reverse complement strand
GAGAACTATCGTCAGTTGATTGATGCAGAATATGCCGATCTCGGCCTGCCGTTTCCGGAAAGGAATCAGAGGGCGGAGGAAGAAATTCGAGCGGAAATAGCCATGGCTGACCGATTGTTGGTTCCTTCGCACTTTGTCGAACGTTCATACTTGGCGAAGGGCTTTCCCGCTGACCGGATGAAGCGCATTCCGTACGGGGCCAATTTGCAGGATTTTCATCCGGCCCCGGTGCCACGCGACATCCGCCGCCCTTTTCGCGTTATTTGCGCCGGTCTGGTCACCCCGCGCAAGGGGCCGCATCATCTGTTGCGCGCATGGAAGCGGTTGAATCTGCCGGATGCAGAGCTGCATTTCTTTGGCATGGTGGACCGGGAGATCATGCCGAAATTGCTCAGCATCGGTGCGCCCAATACGTTTTTTCACGGCTCGGTCGACAAACCCACCCTCATCCGCGAACTGCAGTCCAGTAACGTGTTTGTACTGCCTACCGTTGAAGATGGATTTGGTATCGTTATTCTCGAGGCGATGGCTTGTGGGCTGCCTGTGATCACCACGGAAAATTCCGGTGGTCCCGATGTCATCACCGATGGCAAGGAGGGATTTGTCGTGCCAATTCGTTCGGCCGATCGTCTGGCGGAACAGATCGAGCGGCTGTATCGCAACCGTGAGCTCGCCCAGGAGATGGGCCGGGACGCCCGGCGCCGAGTGGAGGCGAGCTGTGACTGGCGTGGCTATGCGCAACAATTGATGGCGTACTATCAGGAATGTCTCAGTAGTACGCGTCGGAACGAATGAGGGTGCGCGCGGTTGGTTGAATATGAATCAAGCGAATACACGAAGGCCGGACAGCCTTTCGGTCATTCAGACCTGCATCCCGGATTATCGGCTGGAATTTTTCCGGCTGTTGATTGCTTCGCGGCCGGGGATCAAGGTGCTGGCAGGCAGGGAGTATTTCACCCAGGATATCGCGGCCAAGGTACCAGACGAGGAGGGGTTTGCTCCGCAGGCCAACCGTTTCCTGTGGTGGCGCAATTTTCTCTGGCAACCCGGCATGTGGGAGCAGACCAAGGACACCGCGGTGGTGGTGGCGGAGTTCAATCCCCGGGTATTCAGCACATGGGTCCTGCTGCTCCGGCGTCGGTTGTCGAACCGGCGCACATTGCTGTGGGGCCACGCCTGGGGCCGGCATGGCGCCAAATCCTACACCCGGCCGATCCGCATGCTCATGGCGCGGCTGAGCGACGGGGTTATCTGCTACAGCCAGTGCCAGGCGAAGGAATTGAGCATTGCGTTGCCCACGCGGCGCGTCTGGGCGGCCGCCAACAGCTGTGTTTCCCGGAATGACTGCCAGACGGATCTGCCGCCGAGGGAACATCCGCATATTGTCTGTGTGGGCCGACTGATCCGGGAGAAAAAGCCGCATCTGCTGCTCAATGCGTTCAACCGGATCGTCGGGCAGCTCCCGCCGTCCACGAAGCTGATTTTTGCCGGACAGGGCAGGGAGCGGGGGACACTGGAAAAGCGGGCGAACGAGCTGGGACTGGGGCGGCGCGTTGAATTTTTGGGCCAGGTCAGCGACCCGGGGCGGTTGCGGGAGCTCTATGACCGGGCGGCGGTGGCCGTCTCACCGGGCTACGTGGGACTGTCGGCGGTGCAGTGCATGGCGTCCGGCGTGCCGATGGCCGTGTCGCGCGATGAGCCGCATTCGCCGGAGATCGAGGTGTGCCTGGAGGGCCAGACCTGTGCGTTTTTCAAAACGGACAACGAGGCCGCGCTCGCCGCCGCCCTGCTGGCCTTTGTCCAGCCGTGGTCCGCGTGGCGGTCGCGGCGGCAGGACATTGCCGCGTTTATCGCCGAACATTACACCATCGAGGGCATGGTCACGGCTTTTGCCGAGGCGGAGAAGGAGACGAGCGCCGGGTCTCCGCAGCTGGAGCGGGCAGAATCCAAGGTGGCGTTTGCTTGGGCGCAATTTGGCCCGTACCACCTGGCCCGCCTGCACGCGGCCGCCCAGGTGTTTGGTCCGGACCGGTTGCTGGGGATCGAGGTTGCCAACCGCACCTCCACGTACGCCTGGCGACGGCAGGAGGGAGAGGCATTGGCCGGCTTCATCACGCTTTGTCCCGGTGAAAAGGCGGAAAGCGTGTCAGCGATTCAGATTTACCGTCGGGCGGTGAGTGTGCTGCGGCGGCAT
>CAIXIZ010000179.1 GCA_903919625.1 uncultured Verrucomicrobiota bacterium | reverse complement strand
GTCGCCGAAGCGCTGCCCATCTACCGTGCATATTGGGA
Organism: uncultured Verrucomicrobiota bacterium; assembly: GCA_903919625.1. Lineage (GTDB taxonomy): Bacteria > Verrucomicrobiota > Verrucomicrobiia > Opitutales > Opitutaceae > CAIYUN01. Next base: position 1,803 of record CAIXIZ010000179.1, on the reverse strand, counting down.
TGCCACCCTCCTCGACGACGTCGAGCTTCTGCCGGGTGCGCGTGAACTGCTCGCCAACTTGCGCTCACGCGGTGTCCGTACTGCGGTCATCACCAACAAGCTTGGCTCCTCGGCGCGTCTCATTTGCGAACATCTTGCCCTGGCTCCCCTGCTCAATGCTGTCGTCGGGGCAGCGGATACGGCCTGGCTCAAACCAGACCCTGCCCTGACGCGCCAGATACTTGCGCAACTTGGAGCCGACCTCACAACCACGCTCCTCATCGGCGACTCACCCTACGATGTCCAAACTGCCCACCAGGCCGCCCTGCCCTGCTGGTGCGTCACAACTGGCACCCACCACGCTGCCGAACTTCAAGCCGCCCGCGCAGATGCGGTTTTTGCCAGTCTCAACGAAATTGCTGCAACCCTGGCCTCACCTTGAACGTCACCGGCCATACCCAATGGCATTGGCAGGCCATGCAGGTGATATTCCAGGTCATCCTCAGGATGCGAACGGGTTAAATGCCCGTTCATGCCCGATGGTTGTCAGCGGGCCGTGGCCGGGCGCCACCACCGTGGTCTCCGGCAGCTCCCGGAGCAGCCGGGTCAGGCCGGCGCGCAGCAACGGGCCGGAAAAATAGCAGCCGCCCGCCGAACCCGCGAAAAGCAGATCACCCGACACGAGCAATGAAACCCCGGACGGAGCCCGGGAGGCGCGGACCTCGTAGCAGTTGTGCGCCGCAGCATGGCCCGGGGTGCTCAAGGCATGCACCACAAAGCCCGCGATTTCTACCCCGCCTCCCTCGTCGAGCGACTTCGCCCCGGCCAGCTTGGCCCCGGCCGGTGCATAAACCGGAATATCGCCGTATTGGGCCCGCAATCCCGCCAGCCCGCCAGCATGCTCCGTCTCCGCATGTGTAATGAACACGGCATCCACCCGCTGAATGTTACGCGGCCAGACACGGCGCAACTGCGCCTGGTCGGCCCCCGTGTCAAAGAGCAGACCATGATTCTGCGCGCAGTCGGCCACCAGGCAGGCATTGACCACGCCCACCCCGTGCGGCATCCGCAGCGGGTAGAGGCAGAATGGCAGTCCCGCAATTTCCGGCAACGGATATCGTCCGCCCGCAAGCGCGGCGAGCCCGACCTCGTTCAGGCCGAGCACCGCAGCCAGCCGGCGCACCTCGTCGGCGGTGAAGTCAGGCCGGTAGTCGAGCGCATCGCAGATCCGCGCGACTTCGAGTCCTGTGCGTGCCGCCAGCGCGGCTTCCCCCAGGCCGGAGAGGCGCATCGCCTTCTCCAGCACGTCGCCGAGTTCGTCCTCCAGGGGCGCGCGTTCGATTACCATGCCGCAGTATGACACAAGAATCTGCCGCTTGCCGCAAAAAAGTTTTTGGCTTTTCCGGAACAGCCCGCACCGTGGCGGCATGAACGATTCCAGCCAGCCGGAGGTTCTTGCCATTTTCACCCGCACCAAGGCGCTGCTGCAGGGGCATTTCGTGCTCCGTTCCGGGCTGCACAGCGGACATTATTTCCAATGCGCCCAGGTCTGCCAGGATCTCGCCGCCGTCACCCGGCTGGCCGAGCTGCTCATCACCAAACTGGGCGGCTTCAAATTTGCCACCGTGCTGGCGCCCGCGATGGGCGGCCTTGTCATCGGGCAGGAAGTCGCGCGCCAGACCAAGGTGCGCTACGTGTTTGCCGAAAAGGAAAACAATGTCCTCGTGTTGCGCCGCGGCTTTAAATTCGCCCCCGGCGAGCCGGTGCTGGTGGTCGAGGATGTGGTCACGCGGGGCGGCCGCGTCATTGAGTGCCTGAATCTGG
>CAIXIZ010000178.1 GCA_903919625.1 uncultured Verrucomicrobiota bacterium | reverse complement strand
CGGTGTATAGCTCTCCAATGTCGTTGCTGGAGAGCGAAAATTGGTAGGTGGACTTCGAAATCTGCCCGCCGATGCGGATACTCGGCGGGATTCCCACCGTGACACGCAGGCCGGGGATGGCGGCGAGATCCTGGCGGAGCTGCGGGCTGGTGATGAGCAGGTCGGAATTGACATCCACCATCATGGGCAGCGCCCGGAACTTTTTTTCCATGACCTGGGCGGCGGCATACAGCTCGTCCAGATTGCTGCCAAACAGTGAAAATTGGTAGAGCGATTTGGTGACCTGGCCGCCAATGCGGATGCTGGGGGGAATCTGCACATACGATTTCAGGCCGGGGATGGCCGCCAGATCGCGCCGCAGCTGGGTCATCACCACCTCGGCGGGGGCCCGCTGGCCGGCCGGCTTGAGCCGCAGGAACAGGCGGCCGTTGTTCGAGGTGGAGCTCACCGCGCTGCTGCCCCCGATGGCCGACATGAAGGCGTCCACGGCGGGGTTGTTGCGGACGATCTCGGCGGCGACCTGCTGATGCAGCACCAGCTCGTCAAAGGAAGTGTCCTGCGCCGCCTCGGTTTGCACGAGGATGATGCCGGTGTCGTCGGTCGGGATAAAGCCCTGCGGCAGGGCGCGCGCGATCACGACCATCAGCACCGCCATGAGCGCCGCGACGGCGACCGTGGTGAGCCGGTGTTTCAGGCTGATGCGCAAAGTGCGCTCATAGAGGCCGCGCAGCGATTCGAACAGGCGTTCGCTCCATTGATACAGCGGGCCGTGGACAGCTGCGCCGTGCCCGGAGTGGGGCTTCAGGAAGCGGCTGCACAGCATCGGGGTGAGCGTGAGCGAGACGACGCCCGAGACGAGGATCGCCGCCGTGATCGTGACCGCAAACTCATGCAGCAGCCGGCCGTAGATGCCCGCCATGAACATCACCGGGATGAAGACCGCGACCAGCGAGAGCGTCATCGACAGGATGGTGAAGCCGATCTCCCGCGAGCCCTTGAGCGCGGCTTCCATCACCGGCTCGCCCAGCTCGATGTGGCGGACAATGTTCTCAAGCATCACAATGGCGTCGTCCACCACGAAGCCGACCGAGAGGGTGAGCGCGAGCAGGGAGAAATTGTCGATCGTGTAGCCCAGGAAATACATGGCCACAAACGTGCCCAGCAGCGCCATCGGGATGGCGAAGGCGGGGATCGTGGTGGCGGCCAGGGAGCGCAGGAAGACGAAGATGACCAGCACCACGAGGATGATGGCCAGGGTCAGGGTGAACTTCACGTCGTTCACCGAGTCGCGCACGGCCTCGGACTGGTCGCGCAGCACCTCCAGCCTGACCGATTCCGGCAGCAGTTTCTGGAACGCGGGCAGGAGCGCACGCACCCGGCCCACGACCTCAACCGTGTTGACCCCCGGCTGCTTCTGGATGGCGAGGATGATGGCGCGGCTGCCATTGTACCAGCTGGCCGAATGGATGTCCTGCACGCTGTCGATGACCTCGGCCAGCTCACCGATCCGCACCGGCGCCCCATTGCGGTAGGCGACGATCACGTTGCGGAATTCCCCGGTCTTCGCGAGCTGGCCGCTGGCGATGATCTGCAGCGACTGCCGCGTGCCGTCGATCAGGCCGGTGGGCTGGTTGACATTGTGGGCGCTCAGCGCGGCGCTTACCTCATCCAACGTAATGCCCCGGCTGGCCAGCAGGCGCGGGTCGAGCCGCACCCGCAGCGCATATTTTTGCGCCCCGAACACCTGCACCTGGGAGACGCCATTGACGACGGAGACCCGCTGCGCCAGCATCGTCTCGGCATATTCGTCCACCGTGGACAGCGGCAGGGTGGGGGAGCTGAGCGTCAGAAACAGGACCGGCTGGTCGGCGGGGTTGGTTTTGCGAAACGAGGGCGGCACCAGCATCTCGGCCGGCAGCCGCCGTAACACGGCGGCGATGGCCGACTGCACGTCCTGCGCGGCCGCATCGATGTTGCGGTCGAGGGCAAAGGTGAGCGTGATCTGCGTGGCCCCGGTGCTGCTGCTCGAGACCATCGAATCAATGCCCGCAATGGTGGAAAACTGCCCCTCCAGCACCGTCGCCACCGCGCTCGCCATCGTCTCCGGGGTCGCCCCTGGCAGGCTGGCGCTGACCACAATGGTCGGAAAGTCGACATTCGGCAGATCACTCACCGGCAGGAACCAGTAGGCCATCAGACCGAATACACACAGCGCCGCGGTCAGCAGCGTCGTCATCACCGGGCGGCGGATGCAAAGCTCGGGGAGATTCATGACGGAGGCTCAGTTCTTCGGGTTGTCCGCGGGGGGCGGGGCGGCTTTCGCTCCGGCCTGGCCCGTCAGGGTCTTGGGCTCCGCTTTCGCGCCGTCCAGCAGCCGCAGCTGGCCGTCGGTGACCACCGTTTCACCCTCGGTCACGCCCTCGCTCAACAGGATCCGGTCATTGGCGACGCGCAGGACCCTGACCGGGCGCAGCTGCACCGTCTGGTCGGGTTTCAGCACAAATATGCTGTAGCCGTTCTGGCTGGTTTGCACCGCGGTCGTCGGCACCACGATCGCATCCCGGTCCACGCCGGTTTGCGTGACCACCTCCACAAACCTGCCCGGCCATAGCGAGTGATCCTCGTTGGGGAAGACCGCCTTCAGCGTGATCTGGCCGCTCGTGGCGTCCACCGTGTTGTCGACAAACTCCAGCCGTCCGTCCGTGCGGACCAGGTTCGAGGCGCGCTCGCTGGCCGTGACCAGGGTCCGCTGTGCGACCAGCGCGGCGTGCACCTCCTCCAGCGCATCCTCCGGCACGGAGTAGGCGACGGCAATGGGCGCAAGTTGGTTGATGGTGACGATCGGAAACGTGTTGTCGTTCGCCTTCACCAGCGAGCCTTCCTGCAGCAGCAGCTGCCCGGTCCGGCCCGGGATGGGCGCGCGGACCTCCGTGTAGCTGAGCTGCAGCTCGGCGTTGGCGACCGCGGCCTGCATGGCCTGGCGCTGCGCCCGGGCGGTCTCGGCCTTGGTGATAAACTGCGTATAGTCCTCTTTGGAAATCGCGGCCTTCAGATCGAGCTGCCGGTAACGTTCGACATCGGCGTCCGCCTGGTCGGACTGGGCCTGGGCGTTGGCGAGATTGGCCCGTGCGATGCTCAGCATGTTCGCAAACGGGCGCGCATCGAGCTTCACCAGCAGCTCGCCCGTCTTTACCTCGTCGCCCTCCTTGAAATGGACTTCCGCGATGACGCCATCCACTTGTGATTTCACGCTCACGGTGCGCAACGCCTGCACGGTGCCGATGGACTTGAGCAGCCGCGGCACATCCTGTTTCACGGCCACCGCCACCTGGACCGGCACGGGCGGCGGGACGGTCACCACCTGGGTGGCAGGCTTGCAGCCGGCCAGGGCCGACAGCAGCAGCACCGGCAGCAGCCGGAGAACGGTCGGCATCGCGTGGGCCGGCTGAAAACAGGGGGGGGTCATGGGTTGGGCGCGTTTCCGCGCGAGGTAAGCTCCAACGCGAGCAAGTTGGACTTGATGCGCAGCAAGTCGTCAATCAAACCGTCGCTCCGGCCCGGCGGCAAGCCGGCAAAATACTCTTCCCGTAGAGCTCCGGCCACCAGTTGCATCTGTTCCAGCGTCCGCCAGGCCTTGGGGCGCACCGAAAGCTGCCAGGCCCGGCCATCCTTGGGGGAGCGCACGCGCCCGACCCAACCGCCTTTTTTTAACCGCTCCACATGCCGGCTGACGGTGGCTGCCTTCAAATGCATGATTTCTGCCAGCTCGCGCTGGGTGCACCCCTCGCGATCGGCCACCCGGCGCAGGATGCGCCACTGGGCGCGGGTCAGCCCGATGGTTTGAAGGCGCAACCGGCGCTCAAATTCCCGCCGCAGCAGGTAGCTCAGCTCGTTCAGCAAGGCGCCGAAGTGGCGTTCGGGATCAGGGGTCTGGGACGACGGCATGATCCCGGATAATTAGTAAGTCGGCATAGTATTACAAGAAAAATCTGCCGGAACTTGAGAATTCACCTGTAAAACTCCGGCCGGTTTGGGAGCGAATTGCAAAGGTTTGGGAGTGGTGGTGGCGGCGGCCGGGCCTTCCTTGCGCCGGCCGGCGCCGCCTCAGCCGCGGCTTAAGCCGCCTTAAGGCCCGGCCCAGCCCGGCCCCCCCCTCACGGGAAGTTGCCATGCACCACCCGCGACGTCGCCGGGAGCGCCGTGTCCAGCAGCGTGCCGCCCCCCGTCGCCGTCCCATGCGCCAGGAACGCATACGTCAGCGGCCCGTTCAGCCGCGTGTTCACCAGCGCCGCCGGGCCGGTGTAGGGGCCGGAAAAGTCCTTGTGGTGGCTGCTCAGGTAGACGAACCGCCGCAACGGCGTCGCCGCCGTATCCAGGATGCCCAGACACTGGTAGAGGCCGTCCGCCGCCGCCTCGGGCGGGGAGATCGCGCCGCCGTTGAAATAAAACAAATTGTGCGGCGGGTTGGTGCCGGCCAGCGCCGCCGCCAGCCACGCCCGCACCCCGGCCACATCCGTCGTCAGGTAAAACATCGCCCCGCTCGCCGTGCCGAAGGACACCACGCAGATGCGGTAAATCTGGCCCGCATGCGCATCGATGACGGCCAGCGCGTCCGTCAGGCTCGCGCCCGTGCCCGCGCCGCTGAAGCCGCCATTCTGGTCGAGCACCAGGCCGAGATCGAAAGGCTGCCCGTCGGTCGGATCGCCCGTGTCCGGCGCCAGCCGCGGATAGGACGTGATCGGCGCGTTCAGGTTGATCGCCGGAATCACAAACGACCAGCCCGGCGGCGGACTCGTCTCGTCCTCCGCAAACGCGCTGTAACTCGCCACCCGCAAATGCCCCGGCGCCCCGCTCGCCGCCAGCCCCGCGAAAGCCGGATGCTGCCACGCCGTCAGGTTCACCGCCGGGATGATCCACGCGGTCGTGCCGGCCGCCGACCACGCCCGCGCCGCCAGCCCCTGCTGCCCGCGCAACCCGGTGTAGTCAAACGTCGCGCCCGCCACCGCCGTGCGCCCGTCGAGAAACACGATCTCCATCTCCGGCAACCCGTCGCCGCCGACGGTCACCCGGCCGCTGCCGTCCACGCTGGCCAGGATGAGCAACAGCTGCCCCTGCTGCGCCGCCAGCGCGTTCTCCGGCGTGCGCGCCGCCAGCGCCGCATCCGGACCGTTCAGCCCATCCGTGAGCGCCAGCCGCAACGTCGTGTCGTTGAGCGCCGCATCATTGACCAGCCCGCACCGCACCGCGAAACCCGTCTGCTTCCCCAGCTCCGGGAAACCGCCCCCGGCATCCGTGTCAAAAAACACCTGGGCGCCCACGACCTTCGCGCCCGGCCGCGCCAACAGCAGGCCCACCGCGGGCGGCAGCCCATAGGCCGCCGGCGGCAGCGGAATCGCCAGCGCATCGGCCACCGGATCGACCGTGTAGACCTGCGGGCTGGGCACCGCCCACGCCGGCGCATAAGGCGCCTCCGGGACCAACGTGTCCGCCGTCGCCCTGATTTTCACCGGCCCGGTGCGGCCAAACGCCACCTGCTCGACAATCGCGAGCTGCGCCAGGCCGCCGCCGCCCGGCACCGGGTCGACATCGATGTAGACCTTGTCCCCCGGCAGCACCGCCTGCCCGGCCGCCGTGAGGATGAGCGGCCGCCGCAACGTGCGGCTGAGCGTGCCGCGCGGCTGGTCATTCTGCCGGATAAATTCCGCCCCGATGAGCGCCGCCTGGCTGCTGCGCGCCACCTGGTCGCGCTGCAGCTGCCGATTGGGAAACGACGACACCGGGTCTTGCTGCGCCCACAGGTTCGGCGTCGGCACGCTGTCATTTTTGAACAGCTTGGCGCGGTTCACAAACGCCACCTCGGCATTCGCCGGCACCGCGTCCCACCCGTCCGCCGCCAGCGCCTGCGGCGCGCCATCGCTGCAATGCCGCGCGTCAAACGTCGGCAATCCGCCCGGATCGACGCCCCACCTGCGCGCGACGATGTCGAGCAAACCGTCCACCGTCCACCGCAGCTCGCAGTCGCACAGGAGCAGCAGATCGGCCAGCACGCTGCGCGCCGGCTGAAACGCCATGAGCAACGGCGAACACCAGCGCAGCCCGCGCACTGCCGCCGAGGCGTTCATCGCCGCCGCGACCGCGAGCCAGGACGCCGCCTTGAGCCGCGCCAGCGGCACGTTCAGCCCCGCCGGTGACAGCACCAGCTCGGCCACCGCCGCGATGGGGTTGACCTGTCCGTCATCGAGCACGTTGTCGATGGCTGCGACGATGCTCCCGTCCACCACCGGCTTCCGCGCACCGATCACCTGAAAGTCCGGCGCCGTCGTGACATCGGTGCCAAACAGAAAATTTTTCGCCACCAGCATCGGCCGCCCCTTGTACGGCGGATGCCCCGGCAGCGCCGCATCGGCCGGCTGCGTCTCCGTCCCCCAATACCAGCGCAGATAGCCGCCGCCCGTGAAAAAGTTCGGGTCGATTGACCCCGTGAGATCGACATAAGTCTCCGCGCCCCGCGTGAGCGTGCCCGACCACAGGATGCGGCCGCCGCCGATGAGGATCGTCGACAGCACGTCCATCGGCCCGTTGCCGAAGATGCCGGCCACGGTCCCGAAATAGTTGTATTGCGGCGAGGTCGTGCCGCTTTTGCCACCGGAGCTCATGATAAATGCGGCATGCGGATTGCGGAGTGCGGCCGGGAAGGAACCGTCATCGGTTTATTTTTTGACATGTTTGTCGGCCTGCACCGCGACCTGGTTGAGCGCGTCCGTGACCCACTGCGCGGCAATCAGCCGCGTGCCGGCGAACCACGCCGCCGGCTGGTTCTGCTGCGCCGTCGCCTGGTCCTGCGGCTCCAGCGGGAGCAGGTCATAGGGCGAGGTGGCGTGGCGTGAACCAGATTGCATGGGAGGGGCGCGCAGTGCGCAATTTCAGATTTGAGATTTCAGGTTTGCAATAAACCGGCCTGGCCGACCGGCCGCCAAAGCCGTGCCAGCCGCCGGATCCAGACCGTCGGCAGGCTGTGCGCGATCTGCACCCCGCCGCCGTATTGCGCGTGGATGAAGCGTCCGCCCGACAGCGCCAGCGAAAGATGATGCGGCAGCCGCGCCGGCCGGCTGCAGACCACATCGCCCGGCCCGACCAATGCCAGCGCCGCCGCCGGGTCGCTCACGCACCGGCGCTCCGGATCGAGGTCCATGAAATGCGGCGAAGCCTACGTGCGGGCGCGACACCGGCGCCACGCGCCCGTGACCGCAGCCCAAGTCGGGGAGCTGCCCCTGGCCTGACCGCGCCCGCCCGCCGGAGACCCCTGCGGCCCGGTTATGGCCACCCATAAGCACCGCTCCACCCGCCATTAAGTCCGGCCAAAAGACTCCCAAACCTTTGCAATTCCGGCCGATTCCGGCCCGAACGCTCCCAAACCTCGTTTGCCTCGCCCTGCCCCGGCGTCCCGAGGGTCATTCCCCTCCCAAACTTCCGCCCCTGTCCGCCCCTCCCAAACCCAATTCAGTTCCGCATCCCGGTCCGCCGCCACCACCACCCCCCTCGGTGCTTCCCGACATGAAAAACCCGCCGGCGGGGCCGGCGGGTTGCGTTGCCCGGATTGTGCCGCAGACAGGGCTTACTTTGCCGCCGGAGCAGGCTTTGCCGCCGGGGCGGTTCCTGGCTGCCGCGAGAGGAAATTCAGGATGTTCTGGGCCTGATTTGCCGTCACCTGGACGTCCTTGTAGATGATCTTGCCGTCCTTGATCAGGTACGCCTCGCGGGAGGCCATCGACAGGAGGGCGGACTGGCCGAAGGCGGTCATCACCTTCTTGTCGGTGTCGGCGATTAGAGTGAAGGGAAACTTGTTGGCCTCCTTGAAGCTTTTCTGGGTGTCCACGTTGTCGGTGCTCACACCCACGACCGTGACGCCATTTTTGGTCAGCTCGTCATAACCGTCGCGCAGGGAGCATCCCTGGGCGGTGCAGCCGCCGGTAAAGGCCTTGGGATAAAAATAGACAACCGTATATTTGTTCGCCTTGTACACGGCGCCAAGATCGAGCGGCTTGCCGGTTTCGGCGGTGCCGGTGACGGTGGGCGCGGTATCGCCCACTTGGAGCGATGCGGCGCGAAGCAGGCCGCTCAGGGAGAGAAACAAGATGGCAGGGAGGAGAAGACGGTTCATGGGGAGGCGCAACGTGGCAGGGGAAAAGGAAATGGCAAGCATGGTTTTGGTGCCGTTCGTGCCCGATCCCGGCGCTCCAAACTCGGCGATTGGAGATGGTTGCCCGCTGTGGGAGCGGCGGGACGATCTGGGGTGAAACCTGGGTTGGGCGACCCCGGCTGCATTGCCGGCCAACCGGCGGGCAGGGGTTGCCCCTCCACGGGTCTTGTGGATCCGGACGCTCCACCTCCACCCCCTCCCGCCACAGGATTGAAAAAATGTTAAGCCGATGTAAACTTAGCCCGGTTTCGAGCGTCATAATGAACGCCTATGCCCATCAACGCGCCCGATTCTCCAGCCGGCCGCACCCGGCTTCTGATGATCGACGACGACCGCAAACTCTGCCGGCTCGTCACGGGCTACCTCACGCCACTCGGTTTCGACGTGACCGCGGTTCACGACGGTCAGGCCGGTGTCGAGCGTGCGACCAACGATGATGAGCAGTGGCACGCCATCATCCTTGATGTGATGATGCCCGGGCTCGACGGCTTTGAGGTGCTCCGCCGCATCCGCGCCAAACGCACCACCCCCGTGCTGATGCTCACGGCCCGGGGCGACGAGACCGACCGCATCGTTGGCCTGGAGGTCGGCGCCGATGATTATCTGCCCAAGACTTTCTCCACCCGGGAGCTGCTCGCCCGCCTGCGCGCCGTGCTGCGTCGCACCGCCCGTGCGCCTGCGGCGGAAGGGGAGGCCCCGGCCGCCGAGCTGGTCGTCGGCCCGTTGCGGGTCAGTCCCGGCTCCCGCACTGCGGTGCTGGGTGATGCGCTGCTCAACCTCACCCCGGTCGAATTCGACCTGCTCGCCAGCCTCGCCAAGGCCCGCGGCCGCGTAAAAACCCGCGAGGCGCTGCTGGAGGAAATCCGTGACCGCAATTACGACGTCTTTGACCGCTCCATTGACGTGCATATCTCCGCCCTCAGAAAAAAGCTCGGGGACGACGCCAAAAACCCGCGCTTCATCCGCACCCTGCGTTCCGCCGGCTACATGCTGGTGAATCCTGACTCGCCTTGAGACCCATACCCGGGGCACAATGGGCTGCCATGAAGATTTCGTTTCCGCTCTCGCTCAAGGTCTCCCTGTGGCTCCTGCTTAACCTGCTGTTGCTGGCGGTCGTGGGGGGGGTGACGGTTGTGAAGGAAACAGGGTTCAGCATGGATGCGTTCGTGACCGGCTCGGCGGGCAGCGGGCTCCAGACGGCGGCCAATCTGATCGCGACCGAGCTGAAGGCCGACCCCACGCATCCTGACGATGTGCTGGCTCACTTTGGCGATGAATATGGCGTGGAGTTTGCCTTGTTCCAGCTCCAGCCGCCCTCGCCGGCCGGGCCGGTGTCCCGGCAAGCGCCCGTCCTTGTGGCCGTGCAGATTGCCGGCCACCCTCTGGAACTCCCGGCGGACGTGGAGAAACGGCTGGTCAGCGAGGAACAGCTGCGGGGGCGTAACAACCCCGGTCAGGATCAGCAATTTCAGTTCAACCGGCCGCCACCGGAACTCCGGCTGCTGTCCGATTCCAAATATAAGAAGGAGCAGGGGCTGACTGACGCCCAGTTTGCCGAGATCCTTGGCTATTTGACTGAAATCAACCTCGCAAACTGGAAGCAGTCCGCCGCACAGGAGGCGAGCATCAACGCCCGCAGAAACGGTCATATCCGGCTGGAGGCGATTATGACTGATGCGCAGAAAAACCAACTGGACCAGTTTTTTCCGATGGAAGGCGGTTCGCTGGCTCCGCTGGGCGAAAGTCCGGCCCCGCGCCGGTTTTTGGTGCATGCGACCGCGCCCGCCGCAGCCTACTTTGCGGGGGTCCAGCTGCCCCGGATGCAACTCATGACGCCAGGTTCGGCCCTGCTTCGGACGGGCAATGTGCCTGGCGTGATCCAAAATGTGTCCGCCACCCTGCTCATGCGCACCACATCGCTCGGGAAAAGCGGTCTGCTGTTCAATCTGAGCCCCTGGCTGTGGGCCGCCGCCGCCGCCGTGGGCCTGTCGGTGCTCTTCTGGCTTCCCCTGGTGCATGGGATCACCCGTTCGTTGCGCCAGCTCACCCTGGCGACCGAGCGGATTGCTGAGGGCCACTTCGACACCCGGGTGGATGAGAAGCGCCGTGATGAGATCGGCCGGCTCGGCGGGGCCGTCAACGTCATGGCCGTGCAGCTCGACCGCGCAGCCACGGGACAAAAACGCTTCCTGGGAGACATCGCCCATGAACTTGGCTCGCCGGTCGGCCGGATGCAGGTCGCCGTCGGCATCTTGGAGACACAGGCCGACCAGGCGCTCCAGCCAGCGGTGGCCGATGTGCGCGAGGAAGTGCAGCAGATGTCCGGGCTCGTCGGTGAGCTCCTGGCGTTTACCAAGGCAGGGTTGCGCGCCCGCGATGCCGTGCTCGTCCGGGTCGAGCTTGCCGCCCTCGCCGCCGAGGTGCTGGCCCGCGAGGCGGTCGGGGGGAAAGTGACCGTGACCCTTCCCGCCGGTCTCGCCGTCGCCGCCGATGCAAACCTGCTCTCCCGGGCCCTGGCCAACCTCGTCCGCAACGCCATCCGTTATGCCGGCGACGATGGCCCCATCACGCTTGCCGCGCATGCCGAGGGAGCTGAGGTCGTCATTGCCGTCGAGGATTGCGGTCCCGGGGTGCCGGCCGACACGCTGGCCCGCCTGGGCGAACCCTTTTACCGGCCTGAGTTTGCGCGCACCCGCGAGACCGGCGGTGCCGGGCTGGGCCTCGCCATCGTGAAAAGTGCGGCCGAAGCCTGCCACGGCAACTTGCGTTTCTCCAATCGTGAACCGCGGGGTTTCCGGGCGGAACTGCGGTTGAAATTGGCCTGAGCCAGCGGGTCTTTACACTCTCTTAACAATTTTCCGGTTGGCGCACATCATCGCCTAACATGGCGGGTGTAGCCTGTGGTCAAGCTTTACCCTCCATGACCAACCTCAATAACAAGACCCTGCTCGCCGCCGTCACCTGTGCGTGGCTGCTGACCGCCGCTGTTTTCGTCGTCGTCCGCCCGGCCCGCGCCGGGATTGAAATGCAGCGGTCGGCCACCGCCCAGCGATAAGGCCCGATAACTTTCGCGCCATACTTCAGTCACTGGAGATGGCGTGATTACACACAAACAGCCGGTGGCGTGGGGCTGCCGGCTGTTTCTTTTTCAAGGACCAAAGCCGCCCGCCCGCCTTGGATGAGACGGCTGGGTGAAGAGGGCCGGGAAAGATCTGCGCAGGAGGTGGTTTTGGTTACTGTCCGGGTGACAGAGGGTTGGCCCGCCGGTTTCGCCGGCAAGAATCCGTTTCCATGGTTTCCGTGCCATCCGCGGCAAAAAAATCGACCGGGCTTTGGGGTTGCAAGGCGATCAAAGGGTCGGGGCATGATTTACGCCGGCTTAATCATTCTGCAGTTTTCGCACACCGTTGCCTTACATTGGGGGCGTCTCCATCAGCAGGTAAGCAAATCCCGGTGGAACCACTGCCTCTCCTTGAGTCCTGTCTGAGGCCGGCTGGTTCTGCCGGGAACCTCTTTTCCCTGCATCATCCAACCCAAGCTCATACACACGAGATCGCCGGCGGTCCCACGACCGCCGGCGATTTATTTTGATCGAGGTGGGCCGGGCGCTCCGCGCGCAGCCAGTTTGGACGGCATCGCTGCCCCCAAACTGTTTGTTGCGGAAGCTGCGTGGGGAGCGTCCGGTCCACCCCAGGGGCTCAGTTCCAGATGGCCCGGCCCCACCCAGGCCCCATAATCTATTTGACCGGCCAACGGGACCGGGATTCGTCTTCTGGTGTCATGGTTCCCCCGCCGCTGCCGCCCCCACCGCGCTTCAAGCTCCATCCCGCTGCCTGGATCTGCTGGGGTGTGGCCTGCCTAGTCGTCCTGGGTGTGACCATGAGGCAATCGGCGACGCTGACGCCCTACGAGCTGGTGCATCGTTTTGGCCTGGCCATCTTTGTGGGGCTGATCCCGGCTGTGGTTTCATGGCTGTCCTGGCGGATTTCTCGCCGGTCACAGATAGCGGCCACCGTGACATTTTTTGTGGTCTTCGGCCTGTTGCTCATTGGACAGCTGGGGGTGCTGGTGGGCAAAGGTGTCGTCATGGCTGCCACCGTGGGGGAGACCGAAACAAAATATCTCGCTCAAGTCAAAGCGGCGGAACACCAGTATGAGCTTGCCACGGCGAAGGCCGACACGGATCACATCCTGAACTTTGCCTGGCTCAGCGACAGAGACAAACTTGCGCCGCGCCGGGCAGATCTCATTGCGGCCAAAGCGGCCAACACCAATCTGCGCCGGCTGTTGGCGGAGGGGGAAAGCACTTTCCGCCAGGCGCTCGAGCAGGCCGGGGTGCCGGCCTCATTGACCGAGCCGGCTGTGACAGGTTTCCACAAGGCGCAGGTGGCGAAATTGCCCTTGATTCTGAATATCCGGGATCTGGACGACAAGATGTTCACCGCCCTGCTCATGCAGCTCGATTTGTTGGAGGAGCAGTGGGGGCATTGGAGCCTGACACAGGGCAAGCTGGTTTTCGACAACGATGCCGCTTTGGCCCGGTATCGGGACGCCTTGGCGGTGGTGCAGGCCGCCGGCAAAGAGCAGGCCTCTTCCCAGCAGCAGCTCGGTCTGATCAAACCGTAGGCCGTTGTTCGCACAGCGTCATTGACCTTGGCGGCGCGGACGCCTAGTGCTGCCCGTTCCTATGTCCACGCCTGCGCCCTCCGCCAACCTCATGGAAGCCATTGTGTCGCTCGCCAAGCGCCGCGGCTTCATCTTTCCCTCCTCCGAAATCTACGGCGGCTTCAACGGGTTTTTTGACTACGGTCCGCTCGGTTCCGAGCTCAAGAAAAACATCCGCGACTGCTGGTGGAGCGACATGGTCCGCCGCCGGGAGGACATCGTCGGCCTGGAATCCTCCATTATCATGCATCCTAAGGTTTGGGAGGCTTCCGGCCACGTCGCCGGCTTCACCGACCCGCTGGTGGACTGCAAGGTGAGCAAGCAGCGGTACCGGGCGGACCAGCTGTTCTTCGCGCCGGTTATTGTGACACATGAAGACAACTCTCAGACCGACCTCGGTTTTGTTTCAGCTCTTGAAAGCGAAGACACTCGCGGTGAACTCCAAAAGCTTGCCGAAGAGTTGAAACGAAAAAAGGGTGTGCGCGGACAATTGCAGGTGATCGTTCCGCTCTCGTTTGAATCGGCCGCCCCCGACCAGATCCCCCTCATCCCGTCTCCCGCCACCGGCGAGCCCGGCAGTCTCACGCCGCCGCGCTCGTTCAACATGATGTTTCAGACCAACGTCGGCGCGATGACCGACGCCTCCTCCGTCGCCTATCTCCGCCCCGAGACGGCGCAGGGCATGTTTGTGGATTTCAAGAACATCGTGGACACCGGCCGGGTGAAGCTCCCTTTCGGCATCGCCCAGATCGGCAAGTCGTTCCGCAACGAGATCACGCCGCGCAACTTCATCTTCCGTTCCCGCGAGTTTGAGCAGATGGAGATGGAGTTTTTCATCCACGAGGATGACGACTGGGCAAAGTGGCACCGCCACTGGATTGACTGGTGCAAGGACTGGCTGCGCAGTATCGGCCTGCCCGACACCCATCTGAGCGAGTATGACCACCCCAAGGCCAAGCTCGCCTTTTACTCCAAGGGCACCACGGACATCATGTTCAGCTACCCCTTTGGCGTACAGGAGCTGTGGGGCATCGCCGCGCGCGGCAACTACGACCTCACCCAGCATGCGACCGCCAGCGGCAAACCGCAGGAAATTTTTGATGAGGCGACGAAGAAGAAATTTGTCCCGCATGTCATTGAGCCGGCCGTGGGGGTGGACCGGATTCTGCTCGCGATCCTCTGCGCCGGCTATGCCGAGGAGGACGTCAAGGACGAGAAGGGCAACGTGGAGAAACGCACCGTGCTCCGTCTCTCGCCCCGCATCGCGCCCGTGAAGGTCGCCGTGCTGCCGCTCCTGAAGAACAAGGAGGCGCTCGTCGCCCGCTCCCGCGCGCTGCACGCGAAGCTCAGGCGCAGATATGCCGTGTTCTACGACGACGGCGGCAACATCGGCCGCCGCTACCGCCGCCAGGATGAAATCGGCACGCCCTGGTGCGTGACGGTGGATTTCGACACCATTGAAAAACCGGGCGACACCTTCCCCTTGCGTGAGCGCGATTCCATGCAGCAGCGCCGCATCACCGAAGCCG
>CAIXIZ010000177.1 GCA_903919625.1 uncultured Verrucomicrobiota bacterium | reverse complement strand
GGCGAGGTCGATGGCTATATCTGCGGCGACGACGCCATCACCCGCCGCGTCCTCGAAAAGGCCCGCCCGCGCCTCAAGGTCCTCAGCAAATACGGCATCGGCGTGGACAAGATTGACGTAAAGTCCTGCACCGAGTTCGGCATCCCTCTGCTCTTCACCCCCGGCGTCAACCACACGACCGTCGCCGAGCACACTTTTCTCCTCCTGCTGGCGTTGGAGAAGAACTTCTTTTTCCACACCGACTCCACCCGCGCCAACGGTTGGAAGCGCACCACCGGCCATGAACTGCTCGAAAAAACCATCGGTATCATCGGACTTGGCCGCATCGGCAAGGAGGTCGCCATCCGCGCCCGCGCCTTCGGCATGAACGTGGTGGGCTATGATCTCTACTGGGATGACAAATTTTCCGCCGCCCATCAGGTGAAACGGGCCGCTTCCCTCGACGAGGTCTATGCCGTCTCGGACTATCTCTCGCTCCACACCAACCTCACGCCCGAGACCCGGGACATGATCAGCGCCAAGTCATTCCCCAAAATGAAAAAAGGCGTGCTCATCCTCAACTGTGCGCGCGGTGAGATCGTCCACACCGCCGACATGGTCGCCGCGCTCCAGTCCGGCCAGGTCGGCGGCTACGGCACCGATGTGCGGGACCAGGAACCGCCCGCCCCCAATCACCCGTTGCTCAAGCTGCCCAATGTCGTCTGCACACCGCACGTCGCGTCACGCACCTATGAGAGCGTGGTCCGCCAGGCCACGGCAGCCGTGAAAAACCTCATCCTCGCCATGCATGGCGACAAACCCCTCGCCCAGGTCAACCCCGAGGTGCCGGTCAGGAATTTCCTGGCCGGCTCCTGAGCGGACCGGGGTGGCGCACGACAAAACCGCGTTGCCATCCACAGCGCCGCCGACCCACCATCCTCCCGTGTTTACCCTCGGCATTGACTACGGCACCAACTCCGTCCGCGCGCTCGTCGTGCGCTGTGCGGATGGCGCGGAGCTCGGCTCCTGCATCGTCAACTATCCCAGCGGCCGACAGGGCGTCCTGCTCGACCCCCGTGACCATCATCTCGCCCGCCAGCATCCCGGAGACTATCTGTACGGGCTGGAAAAATCGGTGAAGGGCGCAATCGCCGCCGCCCGGAGGAAACGCGGCTTCACCGCCGCGAAGATCATCGGCCTGGGTGTCGATACCACCGGCTCCAGCCCGATTCCCGTCGATGCGCACAACGTGCCCCTCGCGCTCAACCCAAAATGGAAGCGGAATCTCCACGCCCAGTGCTGGCTCTGGAAAGATCATACCGGCTGGCGCGAGGCCGCCCGCATTACCGAACTCGCCGCGCAACACCGCCCGCAGTTTATCGCCAAATGCGGCAACACCTATTCCTCCGAGTGGTTTTGGTCCAAAATCTGGCATTGCCTCAACGTCGCGCCCCGCGTGTTCGACGCCGCTTACTCCTGGGTTGAGCTGGCCGACTGGGTGCCATCGGTGCTCGCCGGCGTCACCGATCCCACCCAGGTGAAGCGCGGCGTCTGTGCGGCCGGACACAAGGCGCTGTACTGCGACGAATGGGGCGGGCTGCCCGACAAGAAATTTCTCGCCCTTCTCGACCCAAAATTGGCCGGCTTGCGTGACCGCCTGTATCACGAGGCTTACGATGCCGCCGCCCCGGCGGGAACGCTTTCCCCCGTCTGGGCCGCCAAGCTCGGCCTGCCCTTTGGCATCCCCATTGCCATCGGCGAGTTCGACGTCCATTACGGAGCCATCGCCTGTGGGGTCGCGGAGGGGACGCTGGTCAAAATCATCGGCACCTCCACCTGCGACTGCGGGGTCGTCTCCGCCCTGAAGTCCGTGCCCGACATTCCCGGCATCTGCGGCATCGTGAAAGGCGCGATCCTTCCCGGCTTTTACGGCATCGAGGCCGGCCAGTCCGCCGTGGGCGACATTTTCAAATGGTGGGTCGAGGTCGTCTGCGCCGGTGATGCCGCGCTCCACGCCAAACTCACACTGGAGGCCGCCCGGCTCGCACCCGGCCAGAGCGGCCTGCTCGCGCTCGACTGGAACAACGGCAACCGCACCATCCTCGTCGATCCGCTGCTGACCGGCCTGCTCGTCGGGCAGACCCTGCATACGACCCGCGCGGAAATCTACCGCGCCCTGATCGAGGCGACGGCGTTCGGCGCGCGCGCCATCATTGAGCGCATCCGCGAATATGGTGTGCCGATCCACCGGGTCGTCTGTGCCGGAGGCATTGCGGAAAAAAACCCGCTGCTGATGCAAATTTATGCCGATGTGACCGGCTGCACCATGGAAGTCTCCGGCTCGTCCCAGGCCTGCGCCCTGGGCTCGGCCATTTCGGCCGCGGTGATTGCCGGGGCGCATCCCGACTTCGCCCGCGCTCAGCGCGCCATGGTGCCGAAACACCTGAAAAGCTATCGCCCGAAGGCAAAGAACCAGCAGGTCTATCACCAGCTCTATGCGCTCTACCGCCGGCTCCACGATTCACTCGGCGGCATGAGCAAAACCGCCGACCTCTCCGGC
>CAIXIZ010000176.1 GCA_903919625.1 uncultured Verrucomicrobiota bacterium | reverse complement strand
CGGTCATGAGCATGTTGTCCGAGTAGTTGGCCCGGACCGCGGTCATGCCATTTTTTACCTGTGTGATCGCCTGGTGGCAGAGACTTTCGACGATGCCGATGGTGACGGGGATGTCGCCCGAGGTGGGCAGGAAATCGGCAATGGCCTGCTTAAACTTGGGGTCGATCTCCTGCTGCGACCCTTTGAAGATGATCCGGTAAAAATTGCAGGCGATGAGCGCGTGTTGAAACCGGCGCTGGAGGAACAGGTTGAGGATTTCGGCCTGGAACTGCAGCTTGGCCGCCGCGGCCGTGACCTCGCGGGAAGCCTGGAGGGTTTTGATCTTGATTTCGCTGTCCAGGAGATGGCGGGCATTCACGATCTGGGTGCCGACCCCGACGGTGTTGGACGAGGGGTCGCGCTGGTCGCGGGCCAGCGCACTGCCGTGCAGAATGCCGGAGCTCGTGCTGGCGCCACCGGCGCCACGAGGGGTGAGCGTCGTTGCTGTGGTGGTGTTGATATTGATGACCGGACCGGTGCCGCTGCTATTTTCGGCACCCCCCTGAGGCAATTGAGGCAGGCTGCCGCCCTGGGGCATCAGGCTGGACGGATTGAGCAGGACATTTTGGGAGACCGTATTCGTGCCGCTGGCGGACACGCGTTCCGCCGTGTCAATGCCATAGGCGACATTGCTCTGCTGGAGGTCCCGGAGCCGCTCGAGCTCATGCTGGGCGATCCGTTCGGCCATGGACTGGTCGCGGATCCGCCAGGTGGTGTAGATCTGGCTGGCCACCTCCAGGCTGGTCCCTCCGTCCGGCTCATATTCCGCCGCCTGATACAGGAGCTGCCAGGCCTCCTGCTCCTTGTCTTCCAATTTGTCGGCATTGTTGTTGGCGGCCAGCAGTTCGGTGATCTGGTCCAGCACCGTTTGGTAGGCATGCTCATCGGCGGTGGGGGGGAGCGAGAGATATTGCTCAAACTGGCTGCGGAAAATCCGCATCTGGCCGAGATCATACGTGTGACCTTTCCACTTCATGGTCCCGTTCTCGGGGTCGATGCTGTCGGAGTCGGTGTTGAACGCCTTGTTGATGAGGGTGACGAGGGTGTTGCTTTCGAGGCTGTTGCTCTGGTTGCTGGTGCTGTTCACCGTGCTAGTTCCGCTGGCCGCCGCAGTCTGGGCGGGAGTGGCGAACTTGCCGGCCGCATCGGCGACGGAACCGGCGGCCTTGGTCGCCGCATTTGAGGCTCCGCTGAAGGCGTCGGGCAGTGCGGCGGCCCACCCCAGCCCGGCACCGGCGCTGAACGCAACCCACAGGGCGACAACGGCATTGAGAGGGGATTTCATGGCGGTCAGATTTTGGTCAGGCGGTTGACGGAGAGCAGGCCGCCTTTCCGCACGGTGATGTCAAAACGGTAGCGTTGGGCCGGCAAAAGATTGGCCTGGAGGGTGTCGGCGACGTAGAGGGGCAGGCGGTTTTTGTCTTTCAAGGTGCGCACCGCAATGAAACGGCCCACGCCCTCCTTACCCCCGAGCTGCGAGTCCACCTCGGCCTCCAAGACATAGTGGTTGCCCTGGAGATTGGCGGGGGCTTTCTGGTAATCGGCGAGGGGAAAGGTTTCCCCCCGGCTGCAGCCACTGTCGAGCAGCAGGCAGCAAAGCAGCGCTAAGAGTGGCACCCGGATGCAGGCGTTGGGGAAAAACATGGGGACTGGCGGCACAGGATTGTCCCCCATCCTACGGCCATTGCTTTTTCTTGCAACCCCAAAAGACCAGCCAAGCCCCGACGGCGAAATGTGCGGCCAGCACCGCAAGCGCCCCAAACGTGGGCCAGAACCACCACCCTTTGTCCACGCCCATTTGGACAACTGCATCATAGAGGCGGGGATTCGGCACCTCGCCCATGGCCTTCAGATAGCCGATCCAGCCCCAGTAGGTCACGATAAACGGCCGCACCAGCCACACCATGGCGGTGGGCAATGCCAGCACCACCCCGGAGAGGGGGAGTTGGAAACCGACCAGATAAATGGAAAGCAATGACGCCTTGTCGGCCGAGGTGAGCTGCGCCGAGATGCCGAGGGAGATCACGCTCATGGCGGCGCACGTCCCGCCCAGCACGAGCATCTGTTCGCCCCAGGCGCCGGGAAACTGGCAAAGGCCCTTCACAAAGATCGTCATCCACACCCCCTGCGCGACCCCGAGCATCGTGGCGAAGGCCAGCTTCGACAACGCATAGGCTGGCGGACGCAGACCCGACATCCGCTCCTTCTCATAGAGCGACCGTTCGCCGGCGATTTCCCGGGCACCGTTGTTGCTGCCCATCAGGCAGAGCAGGATGACTTGGAAAATGATCAGGCCGGAAACCAGGGTGCCCGTCTTGAGCGACTCGCGCACAAAATCTTCCCTGGCACTCAACGCCGCAAACGGGCCCAGGCCGGACTGATCGAGCGCCAGCGTCTTCATCTGGGGCAGTCCGTTCAACGCGAAGATCACCACCAGACAGGGAAAGCCCAGGGTGATGGCCAGCGTCAGCCCCAGATAACCGCGGTCACGCCACAGCAACCGCCAGCGCCGCGCCAGCAACGTGAACAGCTGCGCCGCCACCGGTGGTGTCCGGCGCGGTCTCGCCGCGGGCGGTGGCGGTTCCTCCGCCTCCTCCCCGGCCGGCGCTGCCCAGGCTTTGGCCCAGGCCGCCTGCCAATGGGCGAGCGGATGCTCGTTCAGCCGGTCGTAAAGGGTCAGGGCGTCATCGAGGTCGAAATGCGCGAGCATGGCCGGCAGGGTGCCCTGGAAGACCGCTGCGCCCTCGTAGATGACCGTGACGGTGTCGAACTGCACCAGCTTGGCGAGGTTGTGGATGACACACACGACCGTTTTGCCCTGGTCGGCCACGAGTTCGCGCAGCACTGCCAGAATCTGGTCCTCCGAGCGCGGGTCGAGTCCGCTGGTCACCTCGTCGCAGAGCAGGCACGCCGGGTCGGTGGTCAGTTCGAGGGCCAGTCCGAGCCGGCGCAACTGCCCGCCGCTGAGCTTTTCCACCAGCGCCCCGCGCCGGTCGCCCAGGCCCACGAGCCGGAGGAGCTCGCTGATCCGGGCCTCGCGCGCCGGCCCGGCCATGCCGTGGTAAAGTTTCAGGGCGAAGGCCAGCGATTCGCCCACGGTGAGCTTGCCATGCGCGATGCTGAATTGCGGGGCAAACGCCACCTCGCGCAGCAGGGAGTCCCGCTCGATGATGCGCCGCCCGCGCAGAAAAATCTCCCCCTCCGCCGGCAGGATCCCGAGGATCCCCTTGAGCAACGTGGTCTTGCCACAGCCCGACGGGCCGATGAGCGCGTGCAACCCCCCGGCGGCAAACCGCGCGGTGGCGCCATGCACTAGTGGCAGTGCGCCGGGGCGCGGTCGGACGGTGAGATTGCAACAGACGAGCATGGGGACGGGGAGGTTATGGCTGCGCGCCGGCCGCGAGGCCAAGCCATTTTCCTGCACCGCCCACCAAGGGGTGCGATTCTGGAATTAGCCAGACTCGGCTGGCGTGAGCCGGAACACGGTGACCTCCGGGCGGACATTGAACCGCACTCTCAGCAGATGGCCGACGCCGCGGCTGATGTAAAGGCGGCGGTCATCGGCCAGTTGAAATTCGCCCGAGGTGTAGCGGCGATTTTTCACGGGCAGGAGCGGCGGCGGCAGGAAGGGCGGCTTGCACTGGCCGCCATGGGTGTGGCCGGCCAAAATCCAGCCGCGATAACCCGACCAGCCGGGCAGGTCGCAGGTGTCGGGGTTGTGGCTGAGCACGAGGGTGGGCTTGCCCAAGTCCGCCGTCTTGAACGCGGTCTCCGGCGCAAAGTTGCCGGCCCAGAGGTCGTCGAGCCCGACGATCTGCAAGCCGCCGATCTCCGTCACGGCATTGCGGAGCACGGTGGCTCCGGCGGCGGCCAGCAGCTGCTCAACGCGCTGGGCGATGGTCGCATCGTTGAAGGCCAGGCCGTAGTCGTGGTTGCCGAGGATGGCGACGGTGCCGAGCCGCCCGCGCGGAAAATGGGCGAGCACCCGGCGGGCCTGCTCCAGGGGGCCGGCATCCTTCCAATACGTGATCAGGTCGCCCGCGTGGACGACGATGTCCGGCTGGAACGCGGCAACACGTTGGAAAGTCTCGATGATGTAGCCGTCGTCCACCTGCGGCCCGATGTGCAGGTCGCTCATCTGCACGAGGCGCTTGCCCGCGAGCGCGGGCGGCAGACCGGCGATGGGCAGGTCGCGCTCGACGATCTCCAGCCATTGGGGCTCGATGCGCCAGGTGTAGAGCATCGTCAGGGCCGAGCCCGTGAGGGCGGTGGCGAGGAACCGGCGGCGCGTGAGCCAGCGGCGGTGGAATGATTGCTTCGGTGGGTCGGTCATGCCGTAAGGTCGGGCGGGACAGGTTCAGTCACCAGTAACGGCGGAATCTTGCCGGGGTGACATTTTCATGGTGGCATTTGGCGCGCCGGGAGGCGTGACCGGACAAAATCAACGCACGCTGTGGCGTGGGTCCTCACAATGAGGTGGCCGCCATCCACGATCTTTTGCACGCCGGCGGGCAGGGGTATCACCGGGTCGCTTTTGCCGTGCAGGCGCAGCGGAGCGATCCGCGTTTCATCCAGCCCCTCCCACTCGAAAATGGCACGGCACATGGCGCGGATGAAGCCCGCATGGCTGCGGCTGAACGTCGCGGCGAGCTCGTGCGGGATTTTTCCCGCCGCGCGCTGGATGAACTCGACCGGCGCGAGCTGCGCCAGCGGGTGCAGCGCGGCGAGCAGGCCGCTGATCTCCTCCTTCCGTTTCGCGCTGCTGACGAGGAACAGCCCGCCGAGCCGCCGCAGCCGGGCGATCTCGCACCCCACGATGCCGCCGAGCGACGTGCCGATGATGATGTCGCCATCGCGAACCCCGGCCTCATCGGCCACGCGGGCGGCGATGGCCGTGATCGAGTCTTCACCCGCATAGGCCGGCCAGTCCAGAAACTGGCTCTCCGGCAACGTGTGCCATGGGGCCGGATACATCGCATGATCCGCCGCCATGCCGGGGAGAACGTGGATCATCGCAAATTATCCCCGTTGGCTGGCTCACAGCAGCGCGCCCTGCTCGCCGCCGGTCGCGGCTTTCCGGCCGATGGCGGCGTAGCCTTTCGCCGTGAGCGCGCGGCCCTGCGGGGTGCGCTGCAGGTAGCCTTCCTGGATGAGAAACGGTTCGTGGACTTCCTCCAGCGTCTCGGCCTCCTCGCCGACGGCGACGGCGATGGTGCTCATGCCGACGGGGCCGCCTTGGTAGTTTTCGGCCATGACGCGGAGCATCCGCTTGTCCATCTCGTCGAGGCCGCGCGCATCGATCTCCAGCAGCTCCAGGGCGGCGGCGGCGGCGGGCTGGGTGATCTTCCCCTGCGCACGCTCCTGTGCGTAGTCCCGGCAGAAATTGATCAGGTTGTTGGCGATGCGGGGCGTGCCGCGCGACCGGGTTGCGATCTCGTGCGCGCCGGCGTCCTCGACCGGCACCTTGAGCAGGCCGCAGCTGCGGTGCACGATGCCCTTGAGGGTGGCGTGGTCGTAATAGTCGAGCCGGGTCTGGAGCGTGAAGCGCGAGCGGAGCGGGGCGGTGAGCAGGCCCGCCCG
>CAIXIZ010000175.1 GCA_903919625.1 uncultured Verrucomicrobiota bacterium | reverse complement strand
GTTGTCGAGCGAGCCGCCCTTGATTTTGCCCAGCTTGAGCAGCTCCTCGATGTCCTCATAGATGGTGAACGTCCGGGCCGGGGCGATTTGCGCCTGGTAGGTGTCCGGATCAATGGTGAGCGACAGATGCTGGGTGTGGATGCCCCGGTCGTCCACCGAGGTGCAGGTGATTTTCAGCGTGTCGCACGGCAGGGCGATGATGGAAGAATTGCCGCGGGCGACGGAGACCGGCGCGTCCAGCTCGGCATAGACGCGGTCCTTATCCTGCTCGACCGGTTCGCCCTCGATGATGAGGTTGACAAACGGCCGGGCGGAGCCGTCGAGGATGGGCGGCTCGGAGGCGTCGAGCTCGACGAGCACATTGTCAATGCCGCAGCCGCTCAACGCGCTGAGGACATGCTCGACGAGATGGACCTTGGCGTGACCGGACTGGACGGTGGTGTTGCGCACCAGGTCGCCCACCAGATCGATGCGCGGCCTGACCTCGGGATGGCCATGGAGATCGATGCGCCGGAAGATGATGCCGTGGTCGGCCGGGGCGGGGCGGAGGGTGAGGGTTACGGCGTTGCCGGTGTGGAGGCCGTTGCCCTTGACCGAAACGGCGCGCGCGAGCGTGCGTTGTTTCATACGAGTTTGGCCCGAGTCTCGAAACACCGCCGCAAAGCGCAAGCCCGATGTGCGGCGGGCAGTCTCCCTGTGACTAGGGATCGGCGGTGATTTCCTTGGCGGGGTCGCCCGCCTTCAAACCGAGGTCAATCGTGATACGCTTGTCTTTCCGCCCACCCGCCTCCCATTGGGCAAGCGCCTGTTCGAGCGCCTGATCAAAAACTATTTGTTCCGCCACAAACCTGGTCAGTCCGGCCAGTTGATCGGGGCGTAAAAAGCCATGGGCTGCACGCAACACTCCATCGGTGTAATGATGGTCATTGGCTTGCAGCACCTGAGCCAGTTGCCTGATTTGTGCATCGTTTAATTGCAGGTTTTTCGCCAGCCGCCCGTTGAGCTGGAATGCCAGCGGCAGGGCATAGGCAACCATGTTTTCATTGTTATCCAAAGCCTGCAAAGTATCATTACCCAGAATATCCCTGAGCTGGGCATTGATCGGCTCCACCAGCTTGGCCGTCGCAGCGTCTGACAGTTCGGGGACTTTGGCCTGTATGGATGTAAATGTCGGTATGCCGTTACGGATGATACTAACCGAAACGCTATTATTTAAAACCATGTCATGCAATTCAGCGGAGCCGCTGACGATCAATCTACGGGCAACCAAAATATCCCGCAACTGTTCCGCACTGCGCCCGGATAGCCCGAAATGCCGGTAAATGTCGGAGTAAATGCCCGTATCAGGAGCATACCATGACATCAGGGTATTGCGAACAGCGGTGAAGCGGTCTTCCTGCCTGATTGCAGGCAGAATCACCGTCTGAATTTTGCCAAAGGGATTGTCATTGGCCGGCGGTTCGAACGGGTCTTGCGATTCCGTGCTGGCCGGGTTTGTCGGAGGTAAATTTGGTGCCTCAGTTTCTGTAGTGGGCAAGGACGTTTTCTTCCTTTGATTTTCAGAAGCAGGCTCGCTCTGTCCGGGAGGCTGAGAGCGATACAATTTTAGACCGAACAGGACAACGAATAAGAAAATCCCGCAAAAAATTATCCGGTCTGCAATTTTGCGGAACGGGGGGCTCATCCCGAATTAGGATTCGAGAAATCAGCAGAGTCAAAATTTTTACACAAACCCCAGCGGCGGGTAGGGCGTGCCGAGGATTTTTTCCGC
>CAIXIZ010000174.1 GCA_903919625.1 uncultured Verrucomicrobiota bacterium | reverse complement strand
GTCGGCAAGCAATGCCCCTACCGCGCGGAAACCAGGTGGAACCGGTTGTCCTCAACCGGTTCAGCGCGTTGGGGACAACGCGCTCCACCACACCCCGGGCGCCTTCGCTTTGCGCTTGCCCGGCGGGGTGGGGTGGGCTGCATTATGGCGGCTTCTTTTCCCTATCCCCGCCGCGTCCTTTCCCCATGAATTCTTCCCCGCGACTTCCCCTCTCCCGCCGTGAATTCGTCCGCCGTGCCGCCCTCGGCGCTTCCGCCCTGGCCGTCTCCGGCACCCCCGTGCGGGCGGTAGCCGCCGCGCCGGCCGCACCGGTCGGCCCCCCGGTCCCGCCGAAGAAGCTCGGTTTTGCGCTTCTCGGCCTGGGCAAGTACGCCAGCGGCGAGCTCGCACCGGCCTTGCAACGCACGCAAAACTGCTATCTCGCAGGCGTCATCACCGGTGATCCCGAGGGCAAGGGCAAACAATGGGCCCAGCGCTACGGGTTCCCCGAGAAAAACGTCTACAGCTACGACACCATGGATGCGATCAAGGACAACCCTGACATCGACATCATTTACGTCGTCACGCCGAATAGCCTGCACCTCAAGTACACCCTGGCCGCCGCCAAGGCTGGCAAACATGTGAGCTGCGAGAAACCGATGGCCCTCAGTGTCGCCGAGTGCGACCAGATGATTGCGGCCTGCAAAGCCGCCAACGTGCAGCTGTCCATCGGCTACCGGAACAATTTTGACCCTTATTTTCAGGAGATGATGCGCATCGCCCGGTGGAAGGAGTTTGGCGCGCTCAAGGCCCTGGATGGCGAATTCACCGGAGGCAACCAGGCCGGGGAATGGCGCACGAAAATGGCGTTTGCCGGCGGCGGGCCGATCATGGACCTCGGCATCTATGTCATCCATGCTTCGGTGCTGGCGGCCAATGGCGAAACGCCCGTGGCCGTGACAGCCAAACCTGGCCCTGTAACCCTGCCGGACATTTACAAAGATGTTGAAGAGACGATGGAGTTCACCCTCGAATTTGCCAACGGCGCGATCTGCAACGGTTACACCAGCTATACGCGCAAACCCAAGCCGGGTGGCGCCGGGGCCAACCGCTTCCGGATCGACTACGAGAAGGGCTTCGTGAACTTTCCCGGGGCCTTCAATTATAACGGCACGCGGGCCGATACCAGCAACGGGCCGCTGGCCTTCCCGGGCATCGCCGTTGGGAACAACTACCAGCAGGCGCGCCAGATGGACGACTATGCCCGCTGTGTGCGCGACAAGGTGCCGACGAGCGTCCCTGGTGAAATGGGCCGGCAGGACATGAAGATCATCGAGGCGATCTATGCCTCGGCGAAAGACGGTGGCAAGCGCACCTTGGTGAAGGTTTAAGCGGACAGCTCGCGGCGCCGGTTTTGTCGCCCGCTTCGGAAGAAGCGGGATCCAGCCGCTGATTGCGGAATGGCGGGAATTTTAATTCAGAAGCCAGGAAACCAGGAATCGGAGGACGGAGAGGCGGAATGGGAAATGCGGAATTTGGAAGGCGGAATGCGGAGTGGACCGGAATTGCGGAGGGGAAAATTTAAGCGGGAAACCAGAAGGTCAGGAATCGGAGACGGAGAGGCGAAATTCGGATTTCGGATTTCGGAATGGGGATTGCGGATTAGCGCGCGGAGCGCGCTATCTGAAAGAGGAAATCTTAAATTTGAATTTCCCCGGCGTTAGCCGGCAGTGAGCAGGCTGGTTTCTGGTTTCATGGCTTCTGAATTCTTCATTTGGATTGTTTCTGCGCTCTGACTTCTGACCTCTGGCCTCTGACCTCTGACTTCTAGCTTCCGGTCTCTGATACCCAATGAGCCACCGTCCTGCACACCGAGATTGACCGTCCGCGTCTGTTTGCCGAGACTGCAAGAGTGAGCCTTTGCCCCCGTGGCGGAATGGCAGACGCTAGGGACTTAAAATCCCTTGGCCGTAAGGCCGTGCCGGTTCGACCCCGGCCGGGGGCACCACTTGAATATCAACGTGTTAAGAGATAAGAGTAGCTGGCAAGAATTGATGCGTCTTGCCGCCGTCTTGACAGATGTGAATGGCGTCATGCGGTCACTTGTCGGCATGCAGTAATAAGGGAGTCTGCACGACGTATGAGAAGGAATGCCGCGGGCTACGTATACCGCCTGCCGACGGAGACGGAGTGGGAGTATGTCCGCCACAGCTGTAGTCCCGATGATACGGCTGTTGGATTATTTATTCATCTGACAAAAGATGAAAATAAACTCTCATCCAGTATGTCTTTCTTATTACGGTCTCCACCCATCATGAAAACAACCCCTCTCCTCCCGTTGCTTACGCTGGCATGTGCCACGATGGCTTTCGCCGCGCCTGACCCCAATTTCCACATCTTCCTCTGCTTCGGCCAGTCCAACATGCAGGGCGGCGGCGCGATGAACGAGAGCGACAAGACTGTGGACAAGCGTTTCCAGGTGATGGCCGACTTCGACAACCCCGCCCGCAATTGGAAATTCGGCCAGTGGTATGACGCCATCCCCCCGCTGACTAGGGACGTCCGGGGCATCACCATGATGGACTACTTCGGCCGCACGATGGTTGCCAATCTGCCGGAAAAATACCGCGTGGGCGTCATCAAGCTAGCCGTCTCCGGCACCAGGATCGAGCTGTGGGACGAGGACGCCTTCCGCGGCTATCTGGCCGGCCCCTTGCTTAACGGGGACTGGAAGATTCAGGCCGCCAACATCTACGACAACGACCCTTACAAGTATCTCATCAAGATGGCCAAGCTCGCCCAGAAGGACGGCGTCATCAAGGGCATTCTCATCCACCAAGGTGAGTCGAACTTTGAGGACAACGACTGGCCGAAAAAGGTAAAAAAAATCTATGCCGACATCATCAGAGACCTCAGCCTCGACCCGAAGGGCGTAACGCTGCTCGCTGGCGAGGTGGTGAATGAGGATCACCAAGGCGAAAAGGCTAACGCCAACAAGATCATGAAGAACCTGCCCGGCGTGCTGCCCAATTCCTACGTCATCTCCTCCGACGGGGTCCCGTGTAATGCCGATCACCTCCACTTTACGGCGGACGGCCAGCGCGAGATGGGCCGCCGCTACGCCGTGCAGATGCTCAAGGTCATGGGCTATGAAGCCAATGAGCCCAAGGAACCCTACATCAAGATGGCCCCGCCTGCAGTACCGGCGATTCCCGCCACTTTGAAACCCTGATTGGGGTCTCCCAGATAGGGTAGCTCAGAATCGTAGCCATGTCACTGCGGAAGGGTGAGGTTCAGGGCTGCGACGAAAACGCGCGGCTGAAGCGACTTGTCGCCGACCAGGCGCTGCATATCCAGGTGCTCAAAGAGGTGAACGGAAAAAAATGGTAAGCCCGGCGCAGAAACGCCGGGCGGCCAGGAGCGTGGTGGAGGCGAAGTGGTGCACGGCCCGGCAGGCCTGCCGTTACCTCGGATTGGGCCGCTCGACGTGGCACTACACGCCGCAGCCGCCGACGCCACGGGCCGTGCAGCTGGAGTGGGGCGGAATCAGGTTTCACCGTGGGCGCGCTGCCGCTCCGCGATGGCGTCAAGCCGTTCGCGGACCAGCTGGAGGAACTCGTCGGGCGGTACCTGCAGGTGGTGCGCCTGCACCACGGCCTGGTCGATTTCCTTGATGAGGAGTTTGCGGCGGATTTCCTTTTTCAGCGGCGAGTGGTTCTGCGCGAGGAAGCAGCCTTTGCCCTGGATGGTCTCAATCACGCCCTGGTTCTCCAGCTCGCCGTAGGCCTTGGCGATGGTGTTGCGGTTGACCCGCAGTTCCTCGGCCAGCGGACGGATGAACGGCAGCGCCTCGCCCGGCCGGAGCGCGCCCGAGGCGGCGGCGGCCTTGATCTGCCCGGCGACCTGGAGGTACACCGGGAGGCCCGACTTGAAATTGAGCGAAAACAGCATGGGACAGGACTGTCTGTCATAGGACAGTATGACAGATAGGGCGGGCGTCAAGCGGAAATCTGCACGCGGCGGACGCCCCGGTCCCGGACTGGTCGGCGAAACCGGCCGGATTCCGGGTTGAAACCCGGGTGCGGCACCGGCAGATTGCTGCGCTGATTCCATGATCAAAGGCCAGAAAGTCGTCTGCATCAATGACACGTTCCCCGATCTCATCCGCGCGCTCTATAAGCAGCTCCCGGTAAAGGGGACCACGTACACGATTCGCGAGGTGTTTCTCGGGCGCGAAAAAATTGTCAAGGGCGGCGATTCCGCAACCGTGGGGCTGCTGCTGGTCGAGCTGCGCAACGGCCCCGACCCGTTTCATGCCGGCAAACAGGAACTCGGCTTCACGTCGGAACGGTTCGCGCCCTTGGAGGAGCTGCCTGCCGAGGAGATCGCGGAGGAGACTTTTGCCGGCGCGGGGGCCGGCGACTCAGGCTACTGGATGAACTGATGAGGCCAAGGCCGGATCCATTGCGCCAGGTTGGTGCGGTTTGAGTCGCACAAGCATTTTGGGGTGTTGCGAAGAGGTCGTCGATGTTGTCGCTGGCGACGTTCACCTCTCCGCCTGTGCGTGGTGCAGCGCGGCGGCGCGGCTGAGGCGGACCAGAGGTGTGTTGCCGACAGTCTCGGTGATGCCGTTGCAGACCTTGGCCATGACGGTGCTGGGTTGAGGGTTGAGATTCGAACGTTTCGGAGGACGGGGGGGATGCAGTCCGGGCGGCTCAGATGTTTTCGCCCGCACCATGGGCGGGAGTGTAACCGGGCCTGGTCGTGGCCAGGAGGCCGTCGCTTACGTCAGCCTCGGCAAATTTGCCTTGCGGGAACATCCGCACATGGCGAAAGACAACCGATACCTCGTCGCCCTGCTTAAGCCCGAGATCGTGCAGGCGGTCGCGCGCGACCTCGGCTTCGAAATGCTCGCCATTGTCGGCGCGCTGCAAGGAGACCCGGCCGTAGTTGCCGGCGGAAAAAACATGAAGAATCCGGGCCCGCAGCGCGTGATCATCGGCGTGGTCCCGCTGGATATCGACATCGTGCGGACGGACGTAAAGCACGCTCTGGTCGGTGGGGCGGAGCCGGCCATCGCCGGCCGCGAGACGGTTGACGTTGCCCAGAAACTCAATGACAAAAGGGGAGGCCGGCCTGTCATATACCTCCTGCGGCGGGCCGACCTGCTGAATCCGGGCCTGGTTCATCACCACCACTTCGTCCGCCAGCTCGAGCGCCTCCTCCTGGTCATGGGTGACAAAGACGGTGGTCACATGGAGTTTTTCGTGGAGCTGCCGCAGCCAGCGCCGGAGATCCTTCCGCACCTGCGCATCGAGCGCCCCAAACGGTTCGTCCAGCAGCAGGACCTTGGGTTGCACCGCAAGCGCCCGGGCCAGCGCGACCCGCTGGCGCTGGCCGCCGGAAAGCTGGTCGGGCAGGCGGCGGCCGAGACCGTCCAGCTGGATCAGCCCGAGCAATTCCCGGACCCGGTCCGCAATGGCTGCACGTGGCAGGCGATTTTTGCGGGGGCCGACCGTGAGCCCAAAGGCGATGTTATCGAACACCGTCATGTGCCTGAACAGCGCATAGTGCTGAAAAACAAATCCCACCCCGCGCCGGCCCGCCGCCATGTCGGAGACATCCTCCCCATGGAAGAACACCCGGCCCGCCGTGGGATCGCCCCTGGCATCGGGAAATTCCAGCCCGGCGATGATGCGCAGGAGCGTGGTTTTGCCGGAACCGGAGGGGCCGAGCAAGGCGGTTAGCCGACCGGTGCCAACCTTGAGGTCAACTCCGTCCAGGGCGGTAAAAGCCCCGAAATGCTTCGAAATGTTGCGGGCTTCGATGCTCATGTGGCAAATTGGCGGAGATCGGACGCGGCGGCGGCTTCGCGGGCGCGCCGGTGTCTCAATTCGACAAGATTTTTCAGGACCAGCGTCACCAAGGCGAGCAGCGTGAGCAACGAGGCCACGGCAAAAGCCGCCTGCAGGTTGTATTCATTGTAGAGGATTTCGACGTGCAGCGGGATGGTGTTGGTCTCCCCCCGGATATGGCCGCTGACCACTGACACCGCGCCAAATTCTCCCATGGCGCGGGCATTGCAGAGCACGACACCGTAGAACAGCCCCCACTTTACGTTGGGCAGGGTGACCCGCCGGAAGGTCTGCCAGCCCGTCGCGCCGAGCGTGAGCGCCGCCAGCTCCTCGTCCCGGCCCTGCGCCTGCATCAGCGGGATGAGTTCGCGTGCGACAAACGGGAAGGTCACAAAAACCGTCGCCAGCACGATGCCGGGCACGGCAAAGATGATCTGGATGTCATGGGCATTGGCCCACGGGCCGAGCCACCGATGATCGCCGGCCCCAAGATATGGCCCGAACCAACCCTGTGCGCCGAACAGCAAGACATAAACCAGCCCGGAAATGACCGGTGACACCGCAAACGGCAGCTCAATGAGCGCGATCAGCAGCGCCTTGCCCCGAAACTCAAATTTCGCGATCGCCCACGACGCGGCGAGGCCGAAGATCAGGTTGAGCGGCACCGCGATGCTGGCGGCGAGCAACGTGAGTCGGATGGCCGCCAGCGCATCCCGGTCGGCCAACGCGGCGAAATACGCGCCGGGTCCCTTGCGCAGTGCTTCGGTGAAAACCACCGCCAGCGGAACCACGAGGAACAGGGTGACAAACAGCAACGCCGCACCGATGAGCGCGCCCCGGACCCAGCGCGGGTCGCGGAGCGACCGGCGTTGGCGGGGTTGTGCGACATAGGCGAGCGTGGAGACGTTTCCGGCCATAAGATTAAATGGTCGCTGGTTGTTCAGGCATGAGCCGGACGGGCGAGGTGGCGCTGCAGCAGCTGGAGACCCAGCAGCACGGCAAAAGAGCCCAGCAGCATGACGACGGCCAGGGCAGTCGCACCCTGGTAGTCGTATTGCTCCAGTTTGGTGATGATGAGCAGCGGAGTGAAGGGCGGCGACCAGCACCGCCCCTTGTCTGCAATGCCTCGGGGCTTGCCCCGAGGATCTTTACTCCGGCAAATGGAACTGCCCCGCCGCCGCCCGGATTTTCTTTTCATGCTCCCGCCAGGAGCACCACTCGGCGGAAGCAGCATAATCCTTGGGCGCCGGGCTGAGCATTCTCCCTGCGCTGCAGCCTGCGTTTGACCGCCTTACTGTTCGTGAATCAGGCGCAAAATCCTCCCGTCATCCTTCGCAATCTCCGCGATGGCCACTCCACCCAGCGTGCCTGCCGGCAGTGAACCCATCACCGTCCACACGCCGTTGGTGAGGGAGGCCTGATAGGGCTTTTCACCGGCAATCTCCTGCTCCCCAAAAATCGGCTCCCAGACGGCCACGGCAATTTTGATGGCGGTCGGGGCATCAGCAACGTAGCCGTCCTTCGGCTTGAAGCTGGTGGGCGTCGCTGCCACGGACGTCAGTGGCGCAACCAGCAGGATTTCCAACGCCGGCGGATGCCCGGCCAGGGGAGGGCTGGAGGTTCTGCCGGCCGTGACGACGCGCGCCCTGACGGTCACTTCCCGGCCCAAGAGCGCGGCAGGCACGACTCCGGCCCCGGCAGTGGCTGTCATGGCGTTGGGGCGCCTGGTGTCGTCCAGCACGATGACTGCATAGCTGCCCGGCCGGGAGCCCGACGGCGGGGTGATTTCGGCCACATAGGCATGCACGGTGGAGAC
Source organism: uncultured Verrucomicrobiota bacterium (assembly GCA_903919625.1). GTDB lineage: Bacteria > Verrucomicrobiota > Verrucomicrobiia > Opitutales > Opitutaceae > CAIYUN01. The sequence continues at coordinate 3,818 of CAIXIZ010000174.1, read as the reverse complement.
ATCGCCCGCCTGGTTGTTGATTTCGAGAAACGGTGTGGCGGAATCCGCCCGCAGCATGGACGCCAGGCTGAACACGAGGCCGGACAGGAGAACGCCCAGCATGGGCTGGCGGCAGGGGGATTTCATGGGGGTGGTTTTCATGACACTAATCAAGACACCATCGGGCCGGTTTTGTTAGAAGATTTCCGTCGGGAGGCAAATGAACCCACGAGCCAACCATAGCACGGTGAAGACCAGCGTGACAACGAAGGATGAAAAGCGCTTGGGTCGGCTTCTCGGATATCGAATCTTCACAGGTCGAAGTAATTTTTACCTACATCTGACTGAACACCCCAACGGCATTCCCGCCTCGGACCGCTTTTCCTTGGTCAACCGGAGGGAAGCCCGCAGCCGCTTTAATCTGCGATGAGACCGACCACAACTAAAGTAGGGATGCCACTGCCCAAGCTATGCGGGAGCTGAAATTGCTGCAGCTCGTCCACGCTGCAAGCCAGAAGCCTTTGCATTCTCCCGCCAAGGACGGCAAATTCTCCAGCACCCCAGCCATCGGTGCAACCGCCGCTTGCCGACGGCCCGTTTTTCGTGCACGCTCCTGCCATGCGTTTTGCCACGATCCTGTCGTTTGCCCTTCTGCTTTTGGCCCCTGCGCTTCGCGCCGCCGACTTCAAATTCGTCCGCGTCTGGCCGGAGTGGCGCACGGCGGAATCGTTTGCGCGAATCAGCGAGTATTTCGACGGCAAGGAAAATACCGGTGATCAGACCGTGCTCCGTTCGCAACCGAAAGAGCGCGCCGGACTGTATTTTCTCGTCCGGACCGAGACGAAAACTGGAATTGTCGGCGCGCGGGTCGAATTGCAGGTGCTCCTGCCCGGCGTGGAAGCTCCGAAAAAAGTGGTTTTTTCCGCCGACATTCCCGCCGGCAGCCATGTCACCCTCGCCGGTCTGACCGGCGCCGACTGGCCCGGGGAAAAAACCCAGCCGCTCGCGTGGCGGCTCGCCGTGCTGGCTCCCGATGGCACCACCCTCGCCAGTGAACAAAGTTTTCTCTGGGCCAAGCCCGTCACTCCGGCGGCAAAATAATAACGCTCCCCTTGCATGGCATTCGGAAAATCCGGGCCAACCGACTCCGCGCTGACATGCCCGACATGTGGCGGCGCGCTGATGGGCAAAAACCGCCTGCTCCTGTTTTGCGTCGGCACAGGGATGGGCACCTGCCTCAGCCTCGCGCATGGGTTGCCGTGGTTCTGGGCGCCGGGGACTGTCCTGACCCTGACGGGGTTTTACCTGATCGTCTGGGCCACCTGGGCCAAGGGCCGCTGGTGCCGGGAGTGCAAAAAATTTCCCTGGTTTTGACCGGCCGGAATGTCATTTCGCCAACCAGCAGCGGTACAATCCGTGGATAATATTTCCTGGTCTCCGTCGGTCCCCATCACCGGCCTGCCGCCGCTCACGCCCGGCGTGCTGGCCGAAACTCTCGACGGCGGCCAGGCCTTCCGCTGGAAGTGCGGACCGTCCGGCGATCTGTCGCCCATCGGCTCCGACCCGAGGACCTGGCTCGGCCAATGGTCGCGCTGCGCCGTTCATCTCCAGCACGCCCCCGACGGCACAGTCCAATGGTCCGCCCCCACAACCCTCGTCCCGCTGGTGGCCGGCGAGCTTCCGCGCTATTTTGCCGCCGACCACGACTGGTCCGCGCTGGCCGACTCGCTCCCGTGGCGTAGTGACGCACATCTCGCCCAATGCCTTGGGGCGTTTCCCGGCCTGCGGATTCTGCGCCAACCCTTTGGCGAGACCCTGCTCGGCTTCCTGTGCAGTGCCACCAAACAGATCGTTCAGATCAAACAGATGCTGGCCCTGCTGGCAGCGAGGCACGGGAGTGCCGTGGTGGAGCGGGTTGTCCCCACCACGCTTGCGGTCACGACCGCGATGCCGAACCAGCGCGTTGGGGACAACGCGCTCCACCGTCTCCCGACCTGGCCCGAGCTCGCGGCCATTTCAGAGCAGGATTTGCGCGACTGCCAATTTGGATTCCGGGCGCGGTTCATCGCGGAGACCGCGCGGTTTCTCACCGCTCACCCCGGTTGGCTGGAGGAGACGGAGCGGCTACCGTATGTCGCTGCCAAGGCCCGCCTGCGCGAACTCCCGGGCGTAGGCGAAAAAATTGCCGACTGCGTGCTGCTGTTCGGTGCCGGACGGCTGGAGGCCTTTCCCGTCGACACCTGGATTTTGCAGGCGATGGCCGCCCGCTATGGCCTCACCGGATGGAAACCCGCCCAGGTCGCCCAATTTGGGCGCGCGCATTTCGGGCCGCTCGCGGGGCTCGCCCAGCAATATCTGTTTGCCTACGAGCGCCGCGCGGCGAAGGGGATAGCACATTCCGGAATTTGAATTCAGAAGCCAGGAAACCAGGAATCGGAGGGAAGAACCGGGAATTAGGATTTAGGCGTTAAGTCGGACTTCATGTTCTTCATGCCCTTCCTGGTGAGCTTTCTGGCGGCAAACCATCCGCGCCCATCCGGGTTATCCGCGGTTAAAACGGTTTGGTTCGGGCTATCACTTCTTCAGTTTCGCCTTCAGCTCACTGGTCGCGCAGCCGCAGTCGCTGCCGCAACCGGGATGCTTTTTCTTCGCCAGCGCGCGGAGCACAAGCCAGCTCGCGGCGAAGGCCACGAGCCCGAGGGCGAGGAGGGTCTGGATTTCCGCTGCCATGTCAGAAGCCGAGCGCACGGCCGGTTTGATAGATGACAAAGCAGACCAGCCAGGCCGTGCCCGTCATGTAGGCGGTTTGGAAGATGGGCCAGCGCCAGGAGTTGGTCTCCCGGCGCACCACGGCGATGGTGCTCATGCATTGCATGGCGAAAACATAGAAGACCATCAGGTTGAAGCAAACCAACGGGGTAAACAGCGGCCGCCCGTCAGGCCAGTGGGCCTGCCGCAAAGCCGTGCGCAGGGTGGGCGTGTTTTCGTCAGCCGACTCGGCATTGAAGACCACCCCCATGGTGCTGACAAACACCTCCCGCGCCGCAAAGGAGCTGATGAGGCCGATCCCAATCTGCCAGTCAAAGCCCAACGGCCGGACCACCGGCTCCAAGGCATGCCCCGCCCGGCCGGCAAAGCTTTGCGCAAGCTGCTGGGTGGGCGTCGCCCCGGCCGGTGCCTTCGGGTAGGCCGCCAGAAACCAGAGCACGACGCTGATGCCGAGGATCACCGTCCCGGCCCGCTTGAGAAAAATCACGGCCCGTTCGAACATGTGCAACAGCACGTCGCGGAGCTTGGGCCGCCGGTAGGGCGGCAGCTCCATGATCATCATCGGCGGCTCACCCTTGAGCAGGGTGCGCTTGAACAGCCAGGCGAAGCCGAATGCCCCCACCGTGCCGAGCGCATACATGAGGAGCAGCAGGCCGACCTTGGTGCCAATGGAGACCTGGTCGGCGGGCAGCAGCGCCGCAATCATCAGCAGATAGACTGGGAGCCGCGCCGAGCAGCTCATCAGCGGGGCGACGAGGATGGTGACGAGCCGGTCCTTTGGATCCTCGATGGTGCGGGTGGCCATGATGCCCGGGATGGCGCAGGCGTAGGAGCTGAGCATCGGAATGAAGCTTTTTCCATTGAGTCCCACCCGGCTCATCAGCCGGTCCATGATGAACGCCGCCCGGGCCATATAGCCGGTGTTTTCAAGCAGCCCGATGAAGAAAAACAGGATCAGAATCTGCGGCAAAAAGGTCACCACGCTGCCCACCCCGGCGATGGCTCCGTCGGTGACCAGGTCGCGCAAGTCGCCGGCAGCCATGGTCTGCCTGACCCACCCGGCCAGAGCG
>CAIXIZ010000173.1 GCA_903919625.1 uncultured Verrucomicrobiota bacterium | reverse complement strand
GTCATTGACCTGCTTGAAATGGTCGAGATCCAGCAGCACCAGCGCGAGCGGGCGCAGGAAACGCCGTGCCCGCTCCGTCTCCTCCCCCAGCAGCCGGTCAAACTCGCGCCGGTTCAGCAGCCCGGTGAGGCCGTCAATGGTGGCCAGCTGGTGCAGCTGCTCCAGGGTATCGCCCAGCTTCAGCGCATAGCGCAGGGTGCGCTCCAGCGCGGCCGGTTTCAGCTCGCCCTTCACGAGATAATCCAACGCGCCGGCGTTCATCGCGGCGGTGTCCACCTTCTCCGAAGTCTCCGCCGTGAGAAAAATGATCGGCGTATGGCAGCCCCGGGCCACCGCCTCGCGGATCAGTTCCAGCCCGTCCCGCGCCCCCAGTTGGAAGTCCAGCAGGCAGGCCGCGTGGCCGCCCGCCAGCAGGAGCGCGAGTCCGCTTTCATACGTCGCCGCCCACTCCAGCTCAAACTTCTCCCCCTGAAAGCTCCGGAACCACGCCTGGATCAGCCGGTATTGCACACGGTCGTCGTCAATGAGCAGGATGCGGCGCATGGGAGGGAAAGGCTGAAGGACGGAATGGCGAAAGGACTGAAAGATGAAAAGCCTGAAGCGGCAGGAATTGGGCAGGCGGGGGTTTGGGTTGGCCTTTGGCCGGGCCACATTCTGCCATTATGCCATTCCCGTCGTGCCCGCCACCAGTTCGGCGGCGACCGTGGCCAGCTGCGGCGCGATGGCGGTGCGGTCGGTCAGATGATCGCGGATGACATTGACGAGGGCGCTGCCGACCACCACGCCATCCGCCTGCGCGGCCACGGCGGCGACGTGGGCGCGCGTCGAGAGCCCAAACCCAACGACGACCGGCAAGGTGGTGCGGGCCTTGATGCGGGCGACGGCGGCCGCAATGCCGGCAGCGACTTCGTTGCGCACCCCGGTCACACCCTCGCGTGAAACGTAATAGATGAAACCGGTGGTGGCCGCGGCAATTTTGGCGATACGCGCGTCGGGCGTGGTGGGGGCCACGATAAAAACGGTCTTCAGCCCATGGGTGGCGCAGGCGGCCATGACCTCGCCGGCCTCCTCGGGCGGCAGGTCGAGCGTCAGCATCCCGTCGACGCCGGCTTCGCAAGCCGCGCGCACATAGGCGTCGACCCCGTTCGAAAACACCAGGTTATAATAGGTGTAAAACACGAGCGGCGCCGCGGGAAACTCGGCGCGGACCCGGCGGGCCAGCTCAAACACCCGCGCCGCGGTCATACCGCCGGCCAGCGCGCGCTGTGCGGCCAGCTGGTTGGTGAGCCCGTCGGCCAGCGGATCGGAAAATGGCACCCCCAGTTCGAGCACATCGGCCCCGTTGGCCAGCAACGCCCGGCAGGCGGCGAGTGACGTGTCGAAATCCGGGTCGCCCGCGCACAGGTAGGCGACGAACACGGCCCGTTTCTCGGCACGGGCACGGGCAAAGGCGGAGGCAATGCGATCCATGGCATGAAACTTGGCGGGAAAAAGAGGCAAATGACACCAAAAATTATCGGGGGGTCTGAAGCGGCATGTTTTAAAAACCTACGGGTCTCGCAAAATAACCTGACCGCTTTTGCCTCATGGTCCCGCTTCTCCCGAAGCGGGCTACGAGGAGAATGCAGCCCGGTTCGGGAGAGCCGGGACAAATCGGGCGTCACCCTGTTTTGCAAGACTCAGCAAGCTGCCGCCAGGCATCGCCAAACCCTGCACCCGCCCCGATTGATGAGTCGCCCGCCTCACTCCAGCTCGAAATCCACCAGCACCGGACGGTGGTCGGAAAGGAAAGCGCGGACGACCTCGCCGCGCGCATGACGGCAGCCGGGCGGCAGCAGGATGAAATCGAGCGCGCGGCTGGGCAACGGCGAAGGAAAGGTGCGCGCGCCCCCGGTCGGATGCAGGCCGTAATCGCCGTGGCCGTGGCCGGACAGCTCGCGCAACAGGGCGGCGGTGGCGTCGGCCCGCGCGGCGGAGTTGTTGAAGTCGCCGCACACCAGGGGCGGCACCGCCCAATGGGCCGCATGGTGGCGGCGTTTCTCGTGGAGCCAGGTGATGAACTGGTCCGCCTGCCGGAAGCGCCGTGCGCGTGCGCCATAGTGCAGGTGGAGGTTGATCAGCGGCACACGCCGCCCGTGCACGTCGAGTTCGGCAAAGAGAAATCCCTTCTCGCCCACCCGGCTCTGGCCGAAAGCAACGCTCTCGGTCGCCACTATGGGATGCTGGGAGAGCAGCGCGTTGCCGTAGCAGAAATTGATGAGACCGGCACGCCGGTTGTTGATGCCAAAGACCGCGTGGGCAAAACCGGCCGCTTCGCGCAAAAACTCAAGCTGGTCGAAATTGCCCGCCCAACGGGAGCACTGGTCAATTTCCTGCAGCGCCACCACATCGGGCCGAAGTTTGACCAGCAGCTCGGCGATTTTCAGCAAGGTGAGCCGGATGCGCCGCGCCGAGGCCAGGCCAGGGATGGGAGCCAGCCCGCGCCCGTGGGCGATGTTAAAGGTGACAATCCTTACGCGTGGCATGGAGGCAAAATGCAGTCGCGCCCGGCGGCACGCAACGGCGAAGCAGGCAGGAGGGCGACGAAGCGTCCGGAAGAAGAGATTGACAGCGGCCCGTGGCAAACCGACCGTGACCGTCCTTCAATTTACGGCGGTCATAGCTCAGTT
>CAIXIZ010000172.1 GCA_903919625.1 uncultured Verrucomicrobiota bacterium | reverse complement strand
TTGGACACATCGAAAATCTGCGCCGTGGCGGGCAGGCCGATTTTGCGGTGCGCAAACGACGCCGTCGCCGGCTCCAGCATGTCGCGGCACACGGCAGAATGGATGAACAGCTCCACCTGCTCCGCGCGCAGGCCCGATTTCGCGAGCACCGCCTTGCCGGCCGCCGCGCTCGCGTCGGATGGCTTCGTGCCGGCCGGCCAGACGCGCCGCTCGCGGATGCCAGTCATCAGCTCCAGCCGGCCCTCGGGCAGCTTGAGCCGCTCATAAAGCGGTCGCAGACGTGCCTCAATCGCCGCCGAGGTGAGAATCCCGCCCGGCAGTGCAACGGCCAGGGATTCAATGCAAGTATGGGCGAATTTCATTCGCAATAAGCCAAAGGCCAACGGGCCACAGCCCAATCAAAATTCAAGCCGCGGGGTCTCATTTGGTGCTGGGCGCTTGGGGCCTTGGACTTTCCGGCGGCGGTGCCGCCGGCCGCATAGCCAGCCGGATAATTTCCTGGTCGAAATAATTCAGCCCCAGCCCGGCATCCACAATGAGGGTCGTCCCGTTCACCCCGCTGCTCCGCGGGCTGAGCAGAAACAGCGCGACGTTGGCGACCTCATCCGTGGCGAGGGCGCGTTTGCGAAAGGTCATTTTTTCCGCATAGAGGTAGCTTTCGAGGTAGCCGGGGATGCCGGCCGATGCGCTCGTCTTGAGCGGGCCGCTGCCAATGACGTTGAACCGCACCTCTGAGTCCGCGCTGAAGGACTTGGCCAGAAAGCGCGCGGCAGATTCCAGCGCGGCCTTGATCGGCCCCATGTAGCCATAGTTGTCGGGAGTCACGAGCAAGGAGGAGATGCCCACCGTCACCACGGATGCCGTGCGCGCAAGATGCGGTTTGAAGGCGTGGGCCAGTTCGACCAGCGAGAACGCCGAGATGGCGGTGGCCTGCAAAAAATCTTTCCGCCTGGTCGCATAAAACGGCTGAAAACCTTCGCTATAGTTGGCAAAGGCGAGGGAGTGCACGAGGCCGTGCAGCGGCGCGAGGCCGGCGGCGGCGAACTCGGCGGCCAGCCGCTCCGCCGCGCCCTCCTGCTCCACGTCGCAGACGAAGACGGACTTGCCGGCAAGCTGGGCTTCGAGGGATTTTTTGCGCACCGCGGACCGGACACTGTAAACCACCTTTGCGCCCTGCTCCTCCAGCGCCTTGGCAATCAGCCATGCGACGCTTTTCCGGTTGGCCACGCCAATGACGAGGAAAGTCTTGCCGGCAAGCTGGAGGAAGTTGGGCATGGTTTGAAGCACCCTCAATTCAGAAGCGAAGTTGCCATGAATGGGAACCCCCGAATCTAGGCCGGCGGGTTGCCGCCGACGGCCACAGGCCTGGGCGCCGCCTCCGGGGCCTTCCAGGTCACGGCAAAATCCACCGAGAGCACCCGGGTGCCATCCGCTTTCCGGACCGCGCCGGCCATCATGGTGAAGCCGCCGAGCGACTCCTTCTTTTTCACCTCGATCAGGATGGTTTCACCGGGAAACACCGGGTTGCGGAAGCGCACTTCGCTGATCTTGGCCAGCAGCGGCACCGTGCCGGCCGGCCGGCCGCCCGTCGGCTGCACCTGCCGGGCCAGGTAGAGCGCCCCGGTCTGGAAGACCGCCTCGCACAGCAGCA
>CAIXIZ010000171.1 GCA_903919625.1 uncultured Verrucomicrobiota bacterium | reverse complement strand
TGGTGTAATACTGGTCGGTGTTGGCGAGATATTTGTCGTTTTCCGTATAGAGGGTGACCGACCCGAACTCCAGCGTGGCCGGCGCCGGCACCCTGGCGTCCCCGGCACCGGGGAGCGGCACGGTCGCAAACGCGAAAACAGCAGCAATGAAAGCGGGGCGAAAGTGCATGGAGAGGGAAAGGACGGCGGGGGAAAACAAAGGCACCGGACAAAGGACGTCACCGAAAATCGCGCCCAAAATGGATTGCGGCCGGGCAGGCGCGGCTCAGGCCTCCCACCGTCCATAGATGCCACAGGGCAGGATTTTGCCGTCTCGTTTGACGGGCAGGCCGACTTCCCCGGCGGCGAGCGCGCCGCCGCCACCCAGCATGGCGGCCAGGAGATTGGCCACCACGGTGGGGGAAAGGCGCGCCGTGTACGCGTTGAGCAGCACAAACAGCGGGCGGTCACTGAGGAGTTTCCGGGTCTCCACGAGCAGCGCCCAGAGGTGGTCTTCCAGTTTCCACAGCTCGCCCCCGCCGCCACGGCCGTAGGTGGGCGGATCCAGGATGACTGCATCGTATTGGCGCCCGCGCTTTTGCTCCCGGCGGACAAACTTCAGGCAGTCATCCACGAGATAACGGACCGGAGCGGAGGCCAGGCCGGAAAGCGCGGCGTTTTCGCGCGCCCACTTCACCATGCCCTCGGCGGCGTCCACGTGGCAGACGCTGGCGCCGGCGTGCGCGGCGGCCACCGTGGCTGCACCGGTGTAACCGAACAGGTTGAGGACGGAAACCTCCCGGCCTGACTCCCGGGCGGCTTTGATTTTGGCGGAGCACCAGTCCCAATTGACCGCCTGTTCCGGGAACAGGCCGGTATGCTTGAACGAAGTCGGGCGGATGCGAAAGGTGAGCGGACCGTAACGGATGGTCCACTGTTCGGGCAGAGGGCGGTGAAACTCCCACTGGCCGCCGCCGCGTTCGCTGCGGTGGTAGAAGCCGTCCCAGCCCGTCCAGTTTTTTTCCCCTCCGCTCCGCGGCCAGATGATCTGGGGATCGGGTCGCACCAGGGTGAATTCTCCCCAACGTTCATGCTTGAGGCCGTCACCGGCATCCAGCAGCTCGTAGTCCTGCCAGCGGTCGGCAACGAGAAGCGCGGGTCGGTCGGTGGTCATGGGAAGGATTTGGCCACGAAGAGTACGAAATGACACGAAAAAATCAGCGAGCGAGTGGCACGGGCTTGCTTTCACCCGGCTTGATGCCTCCGAGGCGATCCAACGTTACTGATAATTTTTGTCGTTCGGCAAAACGACAAAGCAGGTTTCTCCCGTGCTTTGGCCGTCCGCACTTTCTGCACGCGGTCAGCCCCGTTGCAGCGGCCAGATTGAGCAAGTGGCGGAAAACTGTTTTCAGCGTTTTCATGGTGGTGGCGGGACGGCTGGGTAGATTTCAGCTTTTGGATTTCAAATTGCGACGGCGGGCGGCCGACGACGGCAGCGGGATGGCGGAAGAAAGGAGGGGCAGGATGGGGCAATCCAAAATCGAAATCCCAAACCCCAAAATCTCACAGCAGCCCCTTTTTCACCTTCCGCTCGAGATGGTGTTCGAATTCCTTGCGGAGGTCGCGCGCCTTGCCGCGAAGGCCGGGCATGAGGGCGAGCCAATGGTAGATTTCTTCGCGCAGATGGCGGGGCATCACGGGGTCCTCGGCAATCACCCGGTCCAGCGCCCGCACCACGGCAGCCGCCACCTGGTCGCAGAGCAGCGCGGCTGTGGCGGACGCGTGCTGGCCGGCGAGGCGCACAACCTCGTCGAGACGCACCCTCCGGCCCCGGGGGCGGAGGCGGCGCTGGAGGGCGCGGTAATCATGCAGGCTGCCGAGCGGCACGGTGGCGGTGCGCGGCCAGAGGCCGGCCATGCGGCTCCAAGGATCGGCGGCGCCGCGCAGGTCACCGCGCAAAATGACGGCGGGCAGATCGGCGGCCTTGGCGAGGACGAACTCGCCGGCCGGTCCGCTGTCCGGCGCGGAAGCGTCAAAACTGAAGAGCCCGGCGTCGCACTCCAGCAGGGCCCGGAGGTCGTGGTCCCGCACCGCCCGGGGGTGGACGCTGCGCAGCCCGGCGTCCTGCGGAAGGCGGCAAAGGTATTTGCCGTGGGATTTCTCGTAAATGGCCTCGGCCAGGTAGGCGTTGCCCAGCAGGTGCTCAAAGCCAAACCGTTCGCCGGCAAAATAGACCGTATGGGTGGACTTCTTTTTCACGATGGGCAAAGGATGGCCGCCGTTCACGATGGCTCAACGAGAAAGCGCCATGGCGCGATTGCCAGCGGCCTGGTCGGGTCGCCGCCTCACCGGAAGGAGCCAGGGATATTGGCATTTTGGATGGCTTCGTCCATGCTGATTTTCCCTTCCTGCACGAGGCTGCGCAAGTGGCTCTCCAGGGAGTTCATCCCCTCTTTTTTGCCGGTTTCGAGCATGGAATTAATCTGGTGAACCTGCCCCTGCCGGATAAGATTGGCCACCCCGGCGGTGTTCTTCAGCACCTCCATCGCCAGCACCCGGCCTCCATCCTGGTGGGCGAGGAGTTTTTGCCCCAGGACATAGGATAGGCTGAGGGAAAGCTGAGTGGCGGTCTCGGTCGCGCGGCTGGCCGGCATGGAATCCAAAATCCGGGTGAGCGCACTGCGGGTGTCGCGGGTGTGCAAAGTGCCAAAGACCAGATGCCCGGTCTCAGAGGCGGTCATGGCCAGCGCAATGGTTTCCGGATCCCGCAGCTCGCCCACATAGATGATATCCGGATCTTCGCGCAAGGCGCTCCGCAGCCCGTCGGCAAAGCTGGGCATATGGCGACCCAGCTCCCGCTGGGAAAACAACGCATGATTGCTCTGGAAGATGTATTCGATGGGGTCTTCCAGCGTGATCACCCGGACGCGGCGATGCCGGTTGATGTGGTTGAGCATCGCAGCGATGGTGGTGGATTTGCCGCTGCCGGTCGCGCCTGTGACAAGGACAAGCCCCTGCTGCAGCATGCAAATCTCCCGCCAGACCAGATCGCTGGGCAGCCCGATTTCGGCGATGTCCGGGATGGTATTCGGCAGGACCCGCAACACGACGGCCAGGCCGTCGATGTCATTGAAGACATTGAGCCGGAAATTGATTTTTTTCTCAGTCCAATACCACGAGGTGTCCACGTCACGGGGTGGGGTGCCTTGCAATTGATCAAACTGTTTGGCGGTCAAAAACGGCCGGATGAGCTGTTCTGCGAGATCCTGGGTGAGGATGGCCCCGCCTTCCATGACAATGAGCTCGCCTTGGTGGCGATAATAGGCCGGCCGGCCGGCTTTCAGATGCAGGTCGGAAAAGGGCGACACTGTGCCGGCGTGCTCCGGCGGAACGATGAACTTGGCCAGCAAATCCAGGATCGACCAAAGTTGGTCGGCAACGGGATAAACCGAGGTGGAGAAGGGATTAGCCATGGGGAAAGTGCGGAGGGGGCAGGCGGCCGGCCCAAAATCGCAGCAGACCACACAGAACAATTCAACTGCGTTTCTGTGCCCGGCCGAAGCAGCCGATCGAGCTAGATTTTTTCCCACCCGCGCTCCCGGAGGGGATCACGGCCTTCGTCAAAATCAATGAAATCGAAAAACACCTCGATGGGTTTGTCCGCCAGGTGGTTCTCCGCCATGCGCTCGCGCAGCATGGCCGACCGGTCGTCCCGCCACCCCAGCTTGACCATGAACCGGTTCCAGACGTTGCACTCGTCGTCGGTCCGGACCGCACCGTGCGCCCCGGCCCAGGCCAGGATTTCCTCATCAGTGCCGCCCTGCATCACGCGGGCGCGCAGCTCATCGTAACGCACCCCGAGAAAGCGGCAGCAGCGCGCATCAAACAGCATCGGCCGCGGTTCGCCCAGGTTGGCGACGTAGTCGGCGGGCAGCCGGCCGGCGGCGTGGAGGCGGATTTTGTCGAGCATCCGCCCGAAATAGACGAGGCGGCCGACTTTGACGTAGGGACTGCGGAGACCGGGGACGGCAGGCATGGGATGGTGGAATGGAGCCCGGCGAATTACCGGTCAAAACGGCGGCAAGCGAACTTATTTGATCGAAACGGGCCGCCGCGTCACGCACGCCGCACATAGACCATGGTGACCAGCACGGCGGCGGCGAGCGAAGGGACATTGATCCACCAGGCCCCGACCGGAAGATGATAATGCCGCACCAGCCAGACGACCCCCCAGCATTTCAGCGCGACCAGCACCCAACCCGCGAGGATGAACCGCTCGGAGCGTTTGTTGCGGGGCAGACGCGGCACCACACGGCGCACCTCGACCACAAAGGCACGGTCATAACTTTCCCCTGAGGAGCGGCGCGTGAAAAGCTGGAAAAAATTGGCGAGCATGGCCGCAACATGGCGCGGTGCAGGCCGTTTGCCAAGCCTGTGGCGGCATCTGCCGGCGGGGCGGGTTTTCAGGCTCGCCAAATGCGGGAAAATCTGCCACGTTCCAGGGGTGAAATTCGTCGCGTCCATCACTGCCGGTCTGCTGCTTGCCACGGCCGGCCTCGTCCCGGCGTTCGCCGTCGCGCCCCCGGGCACCGACGCCCCTTTGGAATTTCGCGGCGTGATCGCCACCGACGGCAGCGTAACCGTGGGACTGTACGACCGCACCACCGGCCAGAGTTTCTGGATGCCGGCCAATGGCAGTTCTTTCAAAGGGGTCACCGTCCACGCCTACGATCCGAAAAAGGAGCAATTGGCGGTGGAATACAATGGGCATAGTTACGTGCTTACGCTGGCGTCGGCAGTCGTCCTCATCACTCCGCCGGAGCCCGAGCCTCCGCCAGCCGATGCTCTTGCGGCTGAGGGCACGGCCTCCGATTCGGCCGCGCTCGGCGGCGGGGTGGTTGAACGGCGGCAGTCCCTGCGGCAGGTTGACGTGGTCACCCAGGCCGTCCAGCAGCGGTCGGCGGTGAATGCCACGGCACCGTAGGCCCACGGGTGCGTTGACGCGCCCCGGCGGAGCGCAACACTCGGCCCATGCCGTCCAAACCCATTCCCGGCTCGACCGGCGAGGTGCTCACCTGCCTACCCTCGCCCTATTTGCCCCACCGCGCCACCGGGCTGCTCTATCTGCCCCGTTTTCTGGCGAAGTGCCGTTACGTGAAGCAGCACGGCACCCTCCCCGCCAGCTACGCGAAAAACTACAAGCGCGGCCTGGACCGATTTCTCTGCCTGCACCTCGGCATCGACCCGGCGGCAGTCGAAAAGATTGTCCATGAGTCCGCCTCCGACGCGGAAACCGAGGCCCGGCTGCAAGAGCTGTTTCCGGCCGACGTGCGCACCACCCGGTGGAACCGCGAGCTGGTGCAGAAGGGGCTCACCGCCTCCGGGCAGGAATTCCTGAAGGAAGCGCTCACCGCCATGGGATGCGCCGATCGGGCGGGGGAGATCCGCACCGTGCCCGATCTGATCGATTTTGACGAGGGGCGGATTGAGTGAAGGCCGGAGAGGCGCTGCTGCTGATGCCGTCCTGTCCCGGACAGGGACCGGCCAGGGGTAAGCCAGCCTAATGCAATGCAGCGTAGCCAGCCATGAATGATGGTTGGAAGGCAGGAGATTAAAATTTCGCTCGCCGCCAGCTGGGTGATCAAACAGACTCGGCCGGCTTTTTGCACCCACCCCATGCACCTCCCAAGATCATCCCTCCTCCCGCTTAAATTCTCCGCCGCCCTGGCGCTTTCCCTCTGGGTCCCGGCCCAAATGCACGCCAGCGAGGCCGACATCCATATCCCTGACCTCAGCTCGGTGTCGTTTCTCGGGGGTTCGCTCTCCGGCATGAACGTGCTGATGATCGGCCTGGTGGTCTGTGTGCTCGGCGGCATCTATGGCTGGGTGCAATATCTGCAGACCAAAAATCTCCAGGTGCATCCCGCCATGTCGGCCGTTTCCCAAACCATCTGGGAAACCTGCAAGACCTACCTTTTCCAGCAAGGCAGGTTTCTGGCTGTGCTCTGGGTGCTCATCGCGGTCTGCATGGCGTATTACTTCGGGGCGCTCTCGCAAAACTCCGCCTTTCACGTGGTCATCATCCTGGCGGCATACGTGCTCGGCATTCTCGGCAGCTACGGAGTCGCATGGTTTGGCATCCGTATCAACACGGTTGCCAATTCCCGGACCGCCTTCTCCGCGCTCAAGGGCAACCCGCTGGCCACGCTCCTCATCCCGCTCAAGTCGGGCATGAGCGTCGGGCTGCTGCTGGTCGCGACGGAGCTATTCTTCATGATCAGCATCCTGGCGTTTCTCCCCAGCGAGCTGGCCGGCCCCTGTTTCATCGGGTTTGCCATCGGCGAGTCGCTCGGCGCGAGTGCGCTCCGCATCTGCGGCGGCATCTTCACCAAGATCGCCGACATCGGCGCGGACCTCATGAAGATCGTGTTCAACCTCCCGGAGGACGATCCGCGCAATCCTGGCGTGATCGCCGATTGCACCGGGGACAACGCCGGAGACTCCGTCGGTCCGACCGCCGACGGCTTCGAAACCTATGGCGTGACTGGCGTCGCGCTGATCGCTTTCCTCGCCCTGGCCCTGGCCGCCAATCCCGGGCTCTGCGCCACGCTCATCGTCTGGCTTTTTGCGATGCGCATCCTGATGGTCATCACCTCGCTCGTCAGCTACCTGATCAACGTCGGTATCGCCAAAGCAGTATGGGGCGGGGTGAAGGACTTCAATCTGGAGCACCCCCTCACCAGCCTCGTCTGGATCACCTCCCTACTCTCCATCGGCGTCACCTACGCCGCGAGCTACCTGCTCCTCGCACAGCTGCCCGGCCACCCCGGACTCTGGTGTGTGCTTTCATCCATCATTTCGCTTGGCACCATCGCCGGGGCGCTGATTCCCGAATTTACCAAAATTTTCACCTCCACGGAGAGCCGCCATGTCAAGGAAGTCGTCACCTCGTCCCGCCAGGGCGGCGCGTCGCTCAACATTCTCAGCGGCCTGGTCGCGGGCAATTTCTCGGCCTTCTGGACCGGCCTGTGCATCCTGTCTCTGATGGCCGGCGCCTACTGGTTTTCGCAGTTTGATGCCGTGAAGGCCATGATGCCGGCGGAATTCGCCTTCGCCGCGCCCATTTTCGCCTTTGGCCTGGTCGCGTTCGGTTTCCTGGGCATGGGCCCGGTCACCATCGCGGTGGACTCGTTTGGCCCGGTCACCGACAATGCCCAGTCGGTCTACGAGCTTTCCCACATTGAAGGCATCAAGGGTGTCGTGGGCGAGATTGAACGGGACTTTGGCTTCAAGCCGGACTTTGAAGGGGCCAAGCTTCAGCTCGAGAAGGGTGACGGAGCCGGCAACACGTTCAAGGCCACCGCCAAGCCGGTGCTGATCGGCACGGCCGTCGTGGGTGCGACCACCATGGTGTTTGGCATCATCATGATGCTGCAGGCGCATTATCAGCTGCTGGATGCCAAGTTCAGCGTCCTGGAGCATCTCTCGCTCGTTCACCCGGAGTCCCTGATGGGCCTGCTGATGGGCGGGGCGGTCATTTACTGGTTCACCGGTGCGAGCATGCAGGCGGTGGTCACGGGCGCCTACCGCGCCGTCGTATACATCAAGGACAATATGCAGCTGGATGCCGCCACGGCCACGACCGAGGCCTCCAAGGAAGTCGTGCACATCTGCACCCAGTATGCCCAGCGTGGCATGATCAACATTTTCATCGTCATCTTTTGCTTTGCGCTCGGGCTGGCGTTTTTTGACCCATTTTTCTTCATCGGCTATCTCATCGGTCTCGCCTTCTTTGGCCTGTTTCAGGCGATCTTCATGGCCAATGCCGGCGGAGCCTGGGACAACGCCAAGAAAATCGTCGAGGTAAACCTCCACATGAAAAACACCCCGTTGCACGCCGCCACCGTGGTGGGCGACACCGTGGGCGACCCGTTCAAGGACACCTCGTCCGTTTCGCTGAACCCGGTGATCAAGTTCACCACGCTCTTCGGACTGCTCGCGGTGGAAATCGCGGTCAAGATGCCCGAGGGGATAAAGCACCTGCTCGGCATGGTGTTTTTTGTCGCCGGCCTGGTCTTCGTCTACCGCAGTTTCTACGGCATGCGCATCCCCGAGGACAAAAAAGACCATGTGGTGGTCGGGCACCAGATGAAGAAAGGCTGAGGGCGTCGTCCGGTGTGATTGCCCCCTGATCGCCCGGCACACCCCCATCTGGTCAGTTTCCCGCTCGGCCACACGCCGCAATTCCCGGATTGCTTCTCCACGTCCGAACCCTAGCTTCCGCCGCCTTATGCGCCAAACTCTTCGCTTGCCCCACATCATGCTCCGCCTAACTGCGCTGGCTCTTGGCCTGACTGGCTGGCTCGCTGGGCAGACGCCCGGCGCCCCTGTGGCTCCGGCTGTCCCGGCGGCCCCGCCCGTCATGCCGTACATCACTGAGCATGCGCTGGACGGGATGCATTTCGACCAGCCGCTGGATATCGTCACCGCACCCGGTGAGCCGAAATCCCTCTATGTGCTCGAAAAGTCCGGCCGCATCGTCCGCATTCCCGATGTCACCGCCGCCAAGCCGGAGCGAGTCGTCTTCCTCGACCTCAGCGCCGAGATCGGCAGCCTCGATGTCGAACGCGGCCTGCTCGCCCTCGCGTTTCATCCGGATTACCAAAAGAACCACCAGTTCTACGTCTGGTTCACCGTCACCAATGCGACCAACACCGAATCCTTTGACCGGCTCGCCCGTTTTAAAACCGGCAGCGACGGCCTGGGCGATCCCAAGTCTGAGCAGCCCCTGATCTCCCAAATCGACCGCGCCGCCAACCACAACGGAGGTGAACTGAAATTTGGGCCGGACGGCTATCTCTACCTGACCATCGGCGACGAGGGGCAGGCCAATGACGTGTTCAAAAACAGCCAGCTGATCGACCACAATTTCTTTTCCGGCATGCACCGCCTCGACGTGGACCAGCGTCCTGGCAACCTGAAGCCCAGCCCCAACCCGGCGGTGCATGAGGGCACCTATCTGGTGCCGAAAGACAACCCGTTCGTCGGCGCGACCAGCTTCAATGGTGCGCCCGTCGATCCCGCCAATGTGCGCACCGAATTCTGGGCCGTTGGATTGCGCAATGCCTGGCGCTTCTCCTTCGACTCCGCCACCGGCCTGCTCTGGCTCGGTGACGTCGGGCAGGATCGCATCGAGGAGGTGGACCTCATCCGTCGCGGCGGCAATTATGGCTGGAATTACCGGGAGGCGGATGGGCCGTTTCTGTTGCGTGGCCAGCTCGCCCGGACCCCGCCCGCCGGAATTTCATTCGACGAGCCCATCTTCAGTTACCGCCATTCCAACTTCGCCCTCCCGGGCAATACCGACATCGGCAACTGCATTGTCGGCGGTTTCGTCTATCACGGCCAGGCCTTGCCTGCGCTCCAGGGCCACTACCTGTTTGCGGACTATGTGAGCGGCTGGATCTGGTCCCTGACTCCCGTGGACGGCAAGGGCGGCAAAGTGACCGTGGAGAAAATCGCCCGGATCGTCGGGATTGTCTCCTTCGGCCAGGATCCGGTCACGGGCGAAGTGTTGCTGGCCAATGACAATCAGAATCCCCGAACCGGTGGCTTTGTCGAACGTCTCCGGCCCAACCCGGCCTATACCCCGGGCGGAACGGCCAGGCCCTGACGCGACCCGTTTCATCCTCCGTGCAGATTCCGCCCGGGGCCGGCCTGCATCATGCCCGGACCAAGCCGCCGGAGCCATGCAGTGGACCCAGGCAGGGAACCTGAACAAAGCGGAAGCTGCCCGCGCCATTGACAAAAATGGGCTGCCACAACCCGTCCGTGATTTCCCTCCTCTCACAACGCCAATTCCTCGGCCCACGTATTTTTAGGAAATTAGGATGGCCCGGCTGCACGCGGTGCCACAGCGTCGCCGCCGAGACTCATGCCGCCCACCGCCCGCAACTCCCCTCCGGTGTGGCTTTTCAAAATCGGTGTTCCCGCAGGCTGGTCTTTGTTTACGTTGATCGTCATCGGCATCACCTGGGCCAGTTATACGATGCAGGGGCGGCCGGCCGATTTCCGGACCCTGTTCATCCAATACCTCGGCTTGTTCCTGTGGGGAGCGGTGACGTTTTTGGTGGTGTATCTCGCGCGGCGATGGCCCGTCGGCCGAAAAAATCTACTTGGAGCCGTTCTGGCCCATGCCGGCCTGGGCTTTGCCCTGGTGGTCTGCCATGTGGCCCTCGAATATGTGATCGGGCACGCTTTGGGCGCGCAAACCATCTACCTGGGCCTGTTCAGCTACAAAGCTTACATTTATTTTTTGATCTACTGGCTCATCGTCGGAGTGACCACCGCCTACGATAATCATGCGCGCTACCACGAGAGCCAGCTGCTGGCCTCGCAACTCGAGGCCCAGCTCGCCCAAAGCCGGCTGCTGGCGCTGAAGATGCAACTGCACCCGCATTTTCTGTTCAACGCCCACCACGCCATCATCGCCCTGATGCTGAAAGGCGAGGACACCGCTGCGATCAAAATGCTCACCCGCCTGAGCGATCTCCTGCGTCTGACCCTGGATAACTCGCGCCAGCAAGTCACCTCGCTCCGCGATGAATTGGACGCGCTCGACCTTTATCTCGGCATTCAGCAGGAACGATACCGGGAGCGTTTGCAGACTGAAATCACGGTGGAGCCGGACACCTTGGCGGCAGAGGTGCCGTATTTGGTGCTGCAACCGTTGGTCGAAAACGCGTTCAAGCATGGCATCGACACCCGGTCGGCCGGCGGCGTGCTGCACATCAAAGCCTGGCGGCAGGACGGCTCGCTCTGCCTCAGCGTGGGGGACAACGGGCCCGGTTGCCCGCCCAACGCCGCCGGCCGCGAGGGGAAAGGCGTGGGACTGCGCAACACGATGGCCAGGCTCCACGGACTCTATGGCGAACACCAGCAGATGGAAATCCTCGGTCAGCCGGAGCTCGGGACCGAAATCAGGCTTTCCCTGCCGTTTAAAATTTTTCGGCCGGTCATGGCGGAAGCTTCCCCCTCCCTGCCATGAGCGAACGAAAAATCTCCGCCTTGATCGTGGACGACGAAGTGCTGGGCCGCGATCTCATCCGCCACATGCTTCGTCCCCATCCCGCAGTTCACGTGGTGGCTGAGTGCGCTGACGGCGAGAAGGCCCTGGCGGCAATCAGGCGTCATCGGCCCGACCTGGTGTTTCTCGACATCCAAATGCCGAAGCTCAACGGTCTCGCCCTGCTGCAACGGCTCGGGGCGGAGGACCGCCCGTTGATTGTGTTCATCACGGCCTACGATGCCTACGCGATCAAGGCGTTCGAGGCCCAGGCCTTGGACTACCTCCTCAAGCCGTTTGATCAGGAGCGCTTTGATCAAATGCTCGCACGGGCTGGCCACCGGCTCGCGCAGCTTGCCGCCGCCAGCCTCGGTCAGGACCTGCGCAGCATGCTCGCGGCCCACCCGGCCACACCCGCCGATCCGCCCCGGGTCCCGGCGATGCGCCCCTCCGAAACGGTCTTTGCCGAACGCGTGGTGGTGAAGGCCAGCGGCCGCGTCTTCTTTGTCGGGGTCGCCGAAATCGACTGGCTTGAAGCTTCCGGCAATTATGTCGCATTGCACGTGGCGGGCCGAACCCATCTGGTGCATGAAACGATGGCCGCCATGGAAGCCCGCCTGAACCCCGCGCACTTCGTCCGCATCCACCGCTCCACGATCGTCAAGGTGGACCGGATCAAGGAACTGCGGCCCCATTTCAATGGCGAATATAATGTGCTGCTCAAGGACGGGACTCAGCTGAAACTCAGCCGGGGTCAGATCGGCCAGGCCAAGGCGGCGCTCGGGCTCGACTGACTCCCCCGGCTCAGCCCTGGCCACGCACGCTTCGTCCTTGGGCGGGGGCATTCCGGCAAATTCATGTCGCCGCTTTCATCCAGGGGCATTTTGTCCGCGGCGTCACCACCATGAACATTGAGACAACTGCCCTCGCTGCGGCGGGCGCTGCCACTGCT
>CAIXIZ010000170.1 GCA_903919625.1 uncultured Verrucomicrobiota bacterium | reverse complement strand
TTGTCTGCAATGCCTCGGGGCTTGCCCCGAGGATCTTTACCCTGACCCGGAGGGCGGCGTTGGTTTCAGGCGCAGCAAACGTTCGCCGGCGGCGTTGAGCGTGGCGGGAGACTTCGCAAAGTTAAGGCGCACGAAGCGATGCTCGGGATAGGCGAAAAAGCTCGAGCCTGGCACCGGCGCGACCCCGATTTCCCGCGCCATCCATTTGGCAAAGGCCACATCGTCCGTCCAGCCATGGGGCGACACGTCGAGCATCACAAAATAGCTGCCCTCCGGCCGGGTGTAGGCGAGGCCGGTCTGGTCGAGCCACCCGCAGAGGATGTCGCGTCGCCGGGCGTACTCCTGGCCGAGTCCGGCATAATAGCTCACGGGAAAGTTGAGCGCGGTGACGACGGCATGCTGGAGCGGGGCGGCGGCCCCGACGGTGAGAAAATCATGCACCTTGCGGGCTTGGGCGATGATCTCGGGCGAGGCCCAGAGGTGGCCGATCCGCCAGCCGGTGATGAGAAACGTTTTCGACAGCGCCGAGCAGCTCAGCGTGCGCGCGGCCATCCCCGGCAGGGTGGCGAAATAGGTGTGCTGGTGCGGGGGAAAGACGATGTGTTCGTAGACCTCGTCGGTGATGACAAAGGTGTCGAATTCCTCCGCCAGCGCCGCGATTTGCAGGAGCTCCGCCCGGGTGAACACGCGGCCGCAGGGATTGGACGGGTTGCAGAGCACAAAGGCCTTGAGCCCGCTGGCGAAGGCGGCGCGCAGCTCCGCCGGATCGAAGCCATAGTGCGGCGGATGCAGCCGCACATGCACGGGGGTCGCGCCGCTGAGGATCGCGTCGGCGTTATAGCTCTCGTAAAACGGCGAGAAGAGCCCGACGCGGTCACCCGGGTCGCACACGGTCATCATGGCCACGATCAGCGCCTCGGTCGCGCCGCAGGTGACCACCAGCTCGCGCTGCGGATCCACGGGCCGGCCGGTGTCGCGGGAGATTTTTCTCGCCAACGCCTCGCGCAGTTCCGGGGCGCCCCAGGTGATGGCGTACTGGTGCCGGCCGGCATCCATGGCGTCCTTCGCCGCCTGCACGAGGGCCGCCGGCGGGTCGCCATCGGGAAAGCCCTGGGCCAGATTGATGGCCCCGCAGTCATTGGCCACGCGCGTCATCTCGCGGATGAGCTATTCGGAGAAAGCGGCGGTTCGAAGCGAAGTGCGGGGCATGGGGGAGGGGTGAGGGCTGGGGAAAGTTGCCTGGGGGCTGGTCGGCGGCGGGCTGCGCGTTCCGCGTGACTGGCCGGGCCATGGCCCGGCAGCGGGACGCGATCAACCCTAGGCAATGGTCACGGAATTTTCAGCACCATGCCGGGATGCAGGGGCGATTTTTCGTTGGGGAGCTGGTCGCTGTTGGCGTTGAGGATGTCATGCCATTTGCTGCGGTTGCCGTAGTATTTTTGGGCCAGGCTGGATAACGTGTCGCCGGAAGCAACGGTGTGCGTGCGCCCGGTTGCCACCGGGGCGGGCGGTGGCGTCGGCGCGGTTCCGGTCCGGATGATCGGGGTGGCCGACGGCACTCCGGCACGGTTGCCTGTTGGGGCAGCGGACACGGGGACGATCGGCGAGCCGGCTTTGGTGGCGGCGGGTGCCGGATTGAGGCCAAGGCCGGCAAGCTGATCATGGAGCAATTTGTTTTCCCGCTGGAGGCGATCGACGGTGGCGAGCAGGTCCGGGGACTGGTTTTCGCCTTGGCCCGGCTGGGTGCGTAAAAATTCGCGCTGGGCATCCTCAATTTGCTGCCGCACCAGGTCCGCCTGCGGGCCGGTGGGCTTCAGCGCCCGGTAGCGCCGGTAATGATGGATCGCCTCGACCGGGTCATGGAGTTCGTGATGATAGAGCAGGCCGGCCTCCAGATGTGACTCCGGGGCGTTGTCATCCCCGCGCTCGGCAATGACCTTGAGAAAGGCGTCCAGCGCCGGCTGCGTCTGGCCTTGTTTCAGCAGTTCCTTGCCGTGGTTGTAGTCGCTGTTGTCGGTTTCGGCGCCAAAGGATGGAAGCGGCTGGTCACAGCCCGGGGTCAGTAGGATGGCGGCCAGCAGCGGCAGGGAAAGCAACAGGCGGCGGACATGCATGGAAGTCAGGAAATAAGTTTGAACGCGAATGGTTGCCGCCCAGTCTGGCGCTTCTCCCGCCGAATCAAACTCCAAATGGCCCTTGCCCCCAAAACCGCCCTGTCCCGTGCCCGCGCCTGCCTTCGGATCGAGGGCGATGCGCTCGCCGCCACGGCCCGCGGCCTCGGG
>CAIXIZ010000169.1 GCA_903919625.1 uncultured Verrucomicrobiota bacterium | reverse complement strand
GGCCTTGTCGCACAAGAACCGGCACCAGCCGTGCGACAGCCGCAGTTTCATCCGTGACACCGCCTTTGCCCAAGAGGTGCACCGCAACGCGGCGCTGGCGGTGTTGCCGGACGAATGGGCCGAGCGGTTTCTTGCCAAGGGCGAGACCTGGGAGGCCCAAGGCTCCACCGGCAGGCAGGAGCAGATTGAGCGGATGACCGCCCAACTGACTGCCGTGAAGGCGAAGATTGACCGCCTGAACACGGCCTTTGCCGACGGCTCCCTCGACCACGCGGAGTTCCGCGAGATGAAGAATCCGCTCTTCCCCCAAAAGACCGACTTGGAGGCCAAAATCGTCATTTTGGAGAAGACAAAAACCGCGCGGCTCGAACCGCTGCGGAATTGGATAAACGAGGCCAGACAAGCGGGAAACACGGTTGCCAAGGGCGACGAGTTGGAATGAAGTCATTTCTCAAAAACGTCGGCTCGAACCGGGTTTTGCGCGCCCAAACCTTGACGGTTTTTTTCCTAAAACCTTGGAACTTACTGGCCGAAACCAACCTCGCCGTGCGCAGCACGGCGGACTCGAATGGCCAATCTTCGAAATGGTGGAGGTGGTGGGAGTTGAACCCACGTGTCCCCGGTCTTTGCGTGCCGCGTCTACCCTTATAGTGTGATTTTAATCTTGCCGGTCGCACGCCACCACACGCGCTTTGCGACCTGCCAGTCCCCGGATGAAGATACGGCGCGCAATCCGCGGACGGCACCGCGCGCTATTCCTGCTGTCGTCGTTCGCTTCACCTAGCAGGTGTCGGTGGGCGAACGTGGCCGCTATTTAGGCGGCCAGAGGCATCTCTTCGATGTTGCCGTTTGTTGGTTTGAAGGGGGATTTACGAGAGACCGTCACTCTCGAAGGGCGGCGGCGCACTCCAACCGGGGGTCGAATCCAGAACACCCCCGTAAATATTATCCGCACCGGCACCGCCGGCCTGAGGGCCGCGGTGGGGCGGTTGGATGCGTTCCAATCAAAGAGCGAGGGGACAACCTGCCAGCAGTCCGGCACTTGGCAAGGGTCAAGTGCCGATCATCGAAAACATCGACACAAAAACGCCGGAGCCTTGCGGGCTCCGGCGGAAGTTTTGTCCAGGCTGAGACTGGCTCAGGCAGCGGGAGGAGCAGCCGGGGCCGGAGCAGCGCCACCGGGCATGCCGCCACCCGGACCGCCCGGAGCGCCACCGCCACCGCGGCGACCGCCACCGCCAGGAGCGCCACCGCCACCACGACGACCACCGCCAGGACCGGCGGGCGGCGTCACGAGAGCGTTAAACGCCGTCAGCTGATCGGGGGTCAAGACCGCGCGGATCTTGTCGAGGTTGGCCGTGCGGAGAGCCGCAAAGTCAGCCTGCGCCTTGTTCGCGGTTTCCTGAGCCTTGGTGATTTCAGCCACGATGGGCGTGATCTTGGCCGTCTGGTCATCGGTGAGGCCGGTGACCGCGCCTTTGATTCCGTCCAGGGTGATGGCAGGTGCAGCCGGAGCGCCGCCGCCACGACGGCCACCGCCAGCACCGCCGCCGCCAGCACCGCCAGCACCGCCAGCACCGCCGCCGCCGCCGAAGCCGCCGCCGCCAGCACCAGCGCCGCCGCCGAAGCCGCCGCCGCCAGGAGCTTGAGCGAAGGCCTGCTGTGTAGAGGCAATGCCAAGGGCGAGGGTGCCCATGGCGACAATGAGTTTGAGGTTCGATTTAATCATGTGGTTTGGATTTGTTTGGGGAGGTTGAAGTTCTCGGTAAGCCTGCTGTGAGACGTGCCGGGAGGGTTGACGGTTACAACAGACTCGCCTGCATCATGCAACATGAATTTTGCCCGTCGGGTCCAAATCGCTGCACAGGTGGTGACCGCCACCCAGAACGCCCTTCCCCCGGCTCTCCGTGCCCTGGCGGCCCGGGTGCCGGTGCATTGCGAACGGGTTCCAGCAGAGGAGATTATCCACGAAGGGCTTGAGCCGGACATCCTCGGCCTGTTCAGCGGCCCAGCGCATGGCGAAGAGGGCGAGGCGGGCAGTCCCTTGCCGCCGCAAATCTTTCTCTACCTGGACAATCTCTGGGATTTCGCCGAAGGCGACACGGCCAGTTTTCGCGCGGAAGTGCGTCTGACGTATCTGCATGAGCTGGGGCATTATCTTGGCTGGGATGAGGATGACCTCGCGGCCCGCGGGCTGGACTGAGGGCATCCAGCCCATGGGGCAGGGGACAATTTCCAATATGGACCGGTCTGCTTTTTCCCGCGAGCCCGGCGCAACCGGGGCGGGGCGATCCGGTTCAAGATCCGGTGGATGGCTTCGGTGCTGCCGCCCTGCGCAATGACCAACTCGGCCACGCCACAAATCCTGCGCCGGCAAACTCCGTGCTTTCCAAATCCCTGATTCGTGGCATTGTGAGCGGCAAACCACCGCCATGAAAAAACTGCTTGTCCTTCTGCTTGCCCTCACTCCCCTGCTGGCGCCGCATGTCCAGGCTTCCGGCACCAGCGCACCCCGCCGGCCCGACCTGGTGGCGCATGTCGAGTCCTGTGAGGCCATTCTGCGCGAGTTTATGGCCGACAAGGCCACGGCCATTCCGGCCAATGTGCTCAAGCAGGCCCGCGCCATCATCATCACCAACCAGTTCAAGGCCGGCTTTATCTTTGGGGTGCAGGGCGGTTATGGCGTCATCATGGTCAGACACGCTGATGGCGGCTGGAGCGTGCCCGCGCTCATCCGCGCCGGCGAAGCCAGCCTCGGCCTCCAGATCGGGGGCAAGTCGGTCGAGACGGTCTACATCATCACCAATGATGAAACTCCCCGCAGTTTGCTCAACGGCCGCTTCGACATCGGGGCCGATGCCAAGGCGGTGGCCGGACCCAAGGTCGCCGAAGCCGATGCCTGGAAGGATGGCACCATCCTGAAGGTGCCCGTGCTGGTTTATGCCAAAACCTCCGGCCTTTATGCCGGCGCAACCGTCAAGGCCGGCTTCGTCTCCCGCGACGATGACGCCAACCACCTGCTCTACAACACCACGTACGATCTGCCCGAGGAACTCTACGGCAACTGGGTAAAACCGGTCCCGGAGGTCAAGTTCCTCATGGATTACGTGCAAAAAATCACGCGCTGAGCGTGACGGCGCGCGTCGCGCGCAAGTGGGCGAGCAGTTCCGCCAACGCCGCGTCCGCGACCAGCGCCTGTGCCGCGACCCGCGTGGCGCCGGGACAGACGATTTTGCCCGCGCGGTTCAGCCACCGGTTGTCCGGGCCGCGCCAGGCCAGGGCCCAAAACGCCGCCGGCTCCGCCACCCCCTGTGCCGGCGCCGGTTCCGCATAACCGGTCGTGGCGAGTGCCAAATCGCTGCCAAACAACGCGCCCGCCCCGCATGCCATCTGCACCGCCACACCGGCCGACACGCAGTCGCAGGCCGCCGCCTCCGCCCGCTCCACGCCGAGGTGCCGCACCTTTTGATCGAGCGTGTAGGCCGTGATCCCGCCCAGAAAAAATTCGGACGCGCCAGAGATGGCGCCGACCCGCGCCTGCAGCTGGCCGCAGGTCACGCTCTCCGCCACCGCCAGCGTGAGGCGCGGCGCACGGAGCAGGAGGGACTTGAGTTCTTGCCTCATCTCGGGGGAAGGCGTCCGTCTCAGCCGAGCTCCAGCCCCACAGGGCAATGGTCGCTGCCCATCACCTCGGGCGAAATCCAGGCGCGCCGCAACGCCGGCCACAGTTTTTCGCTCACCACAAAATAATCCACCCGCCACCCGATGTTCCGCGCCCGGCAGTTCATCATCTGGCTCCACCAGG
>CAIXIZ010000168.1 GCA_903919625.1 uncultured Verrucomicrobiota bacterium | reverse complement strand
GTTGGTCTGATGGTATCCGGCGTCGGCGGCCACATACCAGCCGACTCCTTCGGCGGATGCGCCTGTCGCGGCGAATACCGCGGCCATCGCGGCCCCGGCCAGGAGAATGGTTTTCATGTCAGAGCCCTCTTAATGCCCTTAGCGCGCGGCCAGAATGGCCAGGTGGTGCGGAAGTCCGGTTCAGAGACCCTGGCGTGAGCCCGGCGGTCTCTCAAATGCTGCACTGGACCCTATAACGCGGATCAATCAGGAAAGAGCGTTGCTGTAGGGCAACACCTTTCCGATTTCGGTTTCCACGCCTCGTCTTACCAGGAAAAGATGAACAGTTTCATCGACTTTTGCCAATCCAGACAGGCATAGAGTCCGCCGGAACCGGTCATTCGGCATTGCCCCTGACGCGCAACGCGAAGCGATGTTGGAGGGCACGAGGCCGAGACCTGCCGCGTTTCTCACCATGTGCGAAGGAGCGAAACGTGGAGCCTTGTTAAGACTTGACGTGACTTTCAACCCGCGTGTGAAAAGAAAACGTCGCCCAACCTTCGCATGATCCGCGCCCTTGTGGCGGGAACCATCCCTGGCCAGACGATCACGGCCCGTTTCGACCATGTCACCCCCATCCCCGTCCGAAGCGCAGCGCCTCGAACTACGGCCCAAAAATGCCCGTGTCGGGGGATGGTTCCCGCTGCACTGCAATATTTTTTTCTTCTAAAAAGCGAGTGGCATTGGCGCCACGCAGCGGGCCTTGCGGAAGCGGGGCCGCGCCGCTAGTTTCCGCGCCCTTGCTCGGACCCCGCAAATGGAGAGGTGGCTGAGTGGTCGAAAGCACCGCACTCGAAATGCGGCGTACCTTTACGGGTACCGTGGGTTCGAATCCCACCCTCTCCGCCATATACTATTGAAATTATTGTGTTTTTTATGAGCTATTTATCCACCATACAATTTACCAGACAAAATTGCAGAGCCTCGACCGCTCGACCGTACGTCGCGCGGCTATTGCAAATGCCCTCCACGAGCGCGGCCCTCGGCTTTGCCGACGTAGCGATTGCTGGCTCGGTTCGGGGAAAACGGGGTGAGGACGGCGGCAGCAATCTTTTTCCAGATCCGCCACGGGAACCGCGGGAATTTTTGATTTCAGGCCCCAGCAAGGGTGCTCAACCAGTGTCGGTCAAGTCGGACACTCCCCGCCTATGAACGCCGGGATAAACCCTTACAGCTCCAAGTCAGGGCCGATCGCCTGGCCGATTTGCGACATGAGCTGTTCCTCGCCGACGCCAAGTGCGCGAGCGACGGCGATGAATTCCACCACATCGATTTGACGTTCGCCGCGCTCGATATTGGCGACCACCGTATAGGGCCGGCCGATCATGGCAGCTAGTTGCCGCTTCGTCAGGCCAGCAGCCTTCCGGGCAGCGATCAGCACCTGGACCGCGGCTCTGTAGGATGGCGACGATACCCATCGCCCCATGGCGCCCGCCTTTTGACTGCTCGGCGGCTGTGCTACCTGTCGGGGCGCTTGCTTCGATTTTCTCAGCAGACCTAGCGGCTGGACGTGGGGAAGGACCTATGGGCAATAAGTCGGTCTTGGTGGCAATCTGGCTGATTGCATGCCTTCCGCTTCCCGCTTTGGCCGGTCCGGCCGAAGACTTCTCGACCGCTCTCCACAATCAGAATGTTCTGGCCATGGAGCAGGCCCTAGCCAAAGGCGCACCGGTCGACCATTTCGAAGGCGGCCTGACGCCTTTGATGGTGGCTGCAGCGTTGGGGCGGACCGATCTGGTCAAGTTATTTCTCGATCATGGCGCCAATCCAAACCTCCATGCCGACGCGTCGATGGAAGGGATGACCGCGATCCATGCCGCCGCCGGAATAGGAGCGGTTGATGTGGTGAGTCTGCTCATTGACCGGGGAGCGCCCGTCGAGAGCACCGACCTTTTGGGCCTGACACCAATATCTGTGGCATCAAGCCAGGGAAAAACGAGGTTAGTCGCGCTACTCTATGCGCGGGGAGCCAATGTGAACGCGACCGCCCCGAATGGTATGACACCACTCCACTACGCGGCCGGCGGAGGGCATAAAGACTCCGTAGAGTTGCTGATCTCATTGGGCGCCAATGTTTCTGCCCGAGATGACGGCGGCCGCACGCCATACGACGTTGCAGCGGCTGCAACGGAGCTATCTGCTGGCGACAAGGCGAGCGTGCTCGCTCTACTGGCGCCCCGTGGACCAGTTGCCCCGGCGCAACAAGCGCATGGTTGCCCTCACACTCACGAAGACCTCCTTTGGTTTTATCAGAATATGGCCACGGCAAATCCGAAGACCAAAGACACACGTGTTATCGCTTTGGCCGTGGAGAATGAACTCAAAG
>CAIXIZ010000167.1 GCA_903919625.1 uncultured Verrucomicrobiota bacterium | reverse complement strand
TGAACTCACCCTTTTGGCTGCCGGCGGCGAGACGGGCTTGCACCTCGGCCGCGGGGCCGACGAGAAAGGTTTCGTGCAGTTTGGTCACCTCGCGGGCCAGACAGATGATGCGGGCCGGGCCGAGTTGTGCCACCATCTCGGCGGCAAATTTCTCGATGCGATGGCAGCTTTCATATAGGGCGAGGGTGAATGGAAATTCGCGGTATTGCCCAAGAAACGCCAGCCGGGCGGCGCTTTTTGGCGGAAGAAAGCCCACAAAGAGAAAACCATTGGTGGGCAGGCCGCTGGCGCTGAGGACGGCGGTGAGGGCGCTCGGGCCGGGCACCGGCACAACAGGCAGGCCCCGGCGCCGGCAGGCCCGAACCAGACGGAAGCCGGGGTCACTGAGGGTCGGCGTGCCGGCATCGCTTACCAAGGCAACGCTTTTTCCGGCGGCGAGCTGATCGGCGATTTTCTCCGCGGCGTCAGTCTCATTGTGATCATGATAGGCGACCAGGGGTTTATGCAGACCCAGGCGGGTGAGCAGCGCACCCGTGGTCCGGGTGTCTTCACAGGCGACCAGATCCACCGCCCCCAGAATGGCGCGGGCGCGTTCGGTGAGATCGGCGAGATTGCCGATGGGCGTGGCGACAACATGGAGCGTGCCGCGTGCAGGCGTGAGGGAGGCGTTGGCCATCGGAGGACATTCAGGCGGTTCCGGCCGCGGCGTGGCCACAAAAAAATCCGGCTTAAAGCCGGATGATGGGAGCAGCGGGAGGAGGGACAAACGAATTTAATGCCCGCCCGGACCGGGCAGATTGGAAATGCCCGGGATACCGCCTTCCCAGCTCGCCGGCCGGCTCTGGGGGATGGAACTGGGATTCGCCTGCGAAAGGTCGGTGGTGCAGCCGGCAAAAAATCCCTCGCACAGGATGGTCAGCAATAGCAGGAAAGAGAGGCGACGGGTTGGCATAGGCGGGAAGTGAAAGTGAAAGGAGAATGAAAGCAAGTCCTGATGGGTCGGTGTGCCCCGAGTGCGAGAAGCAATCATCGTGTTGGCCGGCAGGCCCAAAATTCAATCCTCCTCAGCAAAACACGTTCCGGTCGGGCGAGCGGCATTGGATGGTTTCCAGCAAATGTGGCTGCTCGATGCAGTCGCTGCCCGCGAGGTCGGCGATGGTGCGGGCGGTTGGCGGAAGAAGCCAGACGGCAGAAGTCAGAGGTCAGTGGGCAAAGGACGGAATGCTGAGGCGCGAGCAACGGCACTCGTGCTTGGGGTCGCCCAGGTATAGTAAGGAGATGTGGTTGCTCGACGCGGTCGCTGGCAGCCAAGTCCACGATGGTGCGGGCGACTTTAGGATGCGGTCGTAGGCGCGGGCCCTGCGCGAGAGCGGTTCCATCGCCGGCTGGAGCATTTCGCGGAGCGCGGCATCGAGCGGGATGTGGGCGCGGCCCTGCGCGTGGCTCATCCGGGCGTTGGCCCTGACAGTTTTGCGACCGTAGGAATCGGTGCGCCTGTTGGACCCTGCACCAGACTGGCAAAGTTTGCACGGTGGCGCCAGAGCAAGAATAGCGCAAGTGACGATACCCCCATTGCCATCGGCAATCCCGCCGGTGCCATCAGGACGTGGAAGCAAAGGATGTTCACGATGACCGGCCCAAGCAGGGTCAATCCCAGCGGCACCTTGCGTCTGATCAGCAACAGAAGACCCTTGTGACCATCGGCGACCACATCAGGAAGCGG
>CAIXIZ010000166.1 GCA_903919625.1 uncultured Verrucomicrobiota bacterium | reverse complement strand
GGTCCGCATCGTGCAGAATGGCGGCACCGGACTCGTGCTTAATCCCAGTGGTGTTGATCCGGTGACCGGCGAGACTTTTCAGGCCATGGCCGCCCGTACCAGCGCGCAGCACAAAACCCAGGGTGTGGGTGGCAACTTCGGCCCGTCCCGGCAGGAAGGATTTACCCTGCTCGATGGCCAGCCTGCCACCACCGATATCATGGACGGTGTGGACCCAACCTGGGCGCGCGTCCCCAACGGCGGCGCGGAGATCGCCATACTCGCCGACGAACTCATAGCCAACTTCAAGCCCGACACCCCCGACGCCAGCGTCCCGGCCATCCTTGCGCTCCGCGCGAAGCTGTCGGCACTCAGAACTACGACACTCAGACGGCCCGAAGACCCTGTCTTGGTTGAGAAAATCAACCTGTTTGACCGCGTCCTTCAGCATTGCTTGGGACTGGTTTTGGAAACAACGACATCCACAGCCGAGGTCACTCATAACGAGCCGATCAACATTCATTACCGTGCGACCGTGCATGCGGCAATTCAGGTATCATGGTTATCTCCCGCCGCAGAGCGCCCCTACCCGCCGATTTCCGTCTTCAATGACTCCGATCTCATTATGCATTTTGGATCTGGTAACCCCTTTCCAATAAATATGCAGCTCGTCGCAGGACAGGCGGCCGAAGGCGAAATAACAGACCGAGTGGAGCTTTTAGCCCCGGCCCACCCACTCACGCAGCCCTACTGGTTGAGAGAAGAACCCGCTGCAGGGATGTTCCGGGTGTCCGCGAAGGATGCAAAGCTCATTGGCCAACCGGAAAATCCGCCGTTATTCGTCGTCAGGTATAGTTTCCGCGTTGGCGGGCAAAATTTGGCCCTATATGATGAAGTGCGCGCGCCCGACGGTTCTGGACGGCCATCACGCTCGGTAGCCATCATCTCTCCGGTGTCGCTAAAGTTCGGCTCCTTCGTCGCGTTATTCACGCCAGGTGCGAAAAAAGCCATCGAGGTCGAGGTCACGGCGGCGCGCGCGGGCGCGAACGGGACGTTGCGTCTTGAGCCCCCGACGGGCTGGTCAATTACGCCGGCCAGCCAGACTTTCAAGCTGGCCCAGCCCGGGGAGAAAACCAAGGTCGCGTTCACCGTGACCGCGCCAATGTCGGCGGCATCCGGCAGCATCCTCGCCGTGGCCGAGATGGCCGACGGCACCCGCTACAGCAACCAGCACGCCGAAATCCATTACGACCATATTCCGGTGCAGATCCTGCAGCCGCCGGCGCGCCTCAAGGTCGTTGCGACTGACTTCGCCATCCGGGGCAGGAATGTCGGCTATCTGCCCGGCGCGGGTGACGACCTTGCCTCCAGTCTGCAGCAGCTCGGTTATGCAGTCACCTCCCTCACCGGTGCCGACCTCACTCCGGAGAAATTGCGCGGGCTCGACGCGATTGTCATCGGCGTGCGCGCCTTCAACGAGCGCACCGACTTTGCCGCCAACCTGCCCGGCCTGCTCGCCTATGCCGAAGGCGGCGGCACAGTCATTGCGCAATACAACCGCCCCAACGGCCTCCGCACCCAGCAGCTCGGCCCCTACCCGCTCTCCATCGCCGGCCAGGCTCCGCCCCTGCGCGTGACGGACGAGAACGCGCCCGTCAGCTTCCTCCTGCCCGATCACCCCGCGCTCAACCAGCCGAACAAAATCACCGCCGCCGACTTCACCGGCTGGGTGCAGGAGCGCGGCGCGTATTTTGCGAGCACCTGGGACGGGCGCTACGCCGCGCCGCTGGCGATGAGCGACCCCGGCGAGACCCAGCCCAGCAGCAGCCTGCTCATCGCCCCATATGGCAAAGGCTATTTCGTCTACACCAGCCTGGCATTTTTCCGCCAGCTCCCGGCGGGAGTGCCGGGCGCCTACCGTCTTTTCGCCAACCTTGTCTCGCTCGGGAAATGAATCCGCCTCCCACCCCGCCGCCCCCCGATGACCAAGACCCCGGCGTGCCGGGCTTTCGCACCTGGGGCGGCGTCTATGGCTTTGTCTTCATCAGTTTCGTGCTCGTTGTCGTGGCACTGACGATCTTCACCCGCGCGCTCTCATGAACGCCCTCGACTGGCTGGTGCTCCTGGGAACGATTTTGGGGATTGCCGCCTATGGCACGTGGCGCACCCGCCACACCGACCACCTCGACACCTACCTCAAGGGCAGCACCACGACCAAATGGGGCACGATTGGGCTGTCCGTCATGGCGACCCAGGCGAGCACCATCACGTATCTTTCCCTGCCGGGCCAGGCCTACGAAAACGGCATCGCGTTCATCCAAAATTATTTTGGCCTGCCGCTCGCGCTGATCGTCGTC
>CAIXIZ010000165.1 GCA_903919625.1 uncultured Verrucomicrobiota bacterium | reverse complement strand
CCGGCCAGGGAAAACAGCAGGTACTGTTTTTTGCCGAAGCGGTAGCCCAGCCACGCCGTCAGCGGGATCATGACGACATTGGCGCAGGCGTAGCCGGTGGAGACCCAGCCGGCCTCGGCGAGCGTGGCCCCGAGGTTGCCCTGGATGTCGGGCAGGGCGACATTGACAATGCTGGTGTCAATGATCTCCAAAATGGCGCCGAGGGCCGCCGTGATGGCGATGAACCATTTCAACACGCCCCGGTCCGCCAGCCGCGCGGCGAGAGGACCGAGCAGACTGCGGTCGGAGCCGTAAAGTTGTGCCGCCGCCGCGCTCATCTGACCGGCCTTTTCCTCTTTGGCCCGGCGCCGGCCAGCACGAGCCCGACGGCGGCGCGCAGATAGGCTGCGGCGGAATACCCCGGACGCAGATCGCGCGCCGAACGGCGCAGCACGCCGGTAAAAAGCATTCCCGTCAGCAAGTCCGCCAGGAGCGCCGCAGGCACGGCCTTCGGCAGCTCGCCGCGGCGTTGCGCAACCTCCAGCCGGCCGACCAGGGCGGATTTAACCGGCTGAAAGACCGCCCGGAACACCTGCCGCTCGTGTGTCCGGTGATGATGGTGGATTTCGCCCACCATGGTGCGGGCCAGCGGCAGATTGTCGGTCAGCAGGCGGTCGTAGTCGCGAGCGAGGGCGGTGAGGTCGGCCCGGAGATCGGCGGAGGCCGCCGGGGGGGCGCCTTTGCGGGCGGACCCGCCGAAATTTTGACCGACGACGGCGGCGAGCAGCCGGGCCTTGCTTTGGAAGAGGCGGAACAGGGTGACCTCGTTGACCCCGGCCTCCCGGGCGATGGCCCGGGTGGTGGCGCCGGTGAGCCCCTCCCGGGCAAACACGCGGGCCGCCGCCGCGAGGATGCGCGTGCGGGTGTCACCGGGTGAAAGGTGGGCGGGCCGAGCCATGCAAGCAACCACTTGCATACGTTGCCCGTCCGCGCAAGCAAAAACGCCGCGCCGGCCGGCGGTTTGGGCGGCCCGGCCCGCCCGCTCAGCGGAACTGGCGCGCGATCTCCTCGACGGCGGCGTGGAGCTCCGCGGGCAGCGGACCGCGTCGGAACGAGGCGGCATTCTGCGCGATCTCCTCCGGCCGGCAGGCGCCCACCAGGATGGCGCCGAGGCGCCCGTCGTCGGCGACGAAGCGCAGGGCCAGCTCGGCCATCGGGAGGCCGCAGGCCTGCTGGAGCCGCCTGAGCTGGGCGAGCTGGACGTCCGAGCGCGGGCCGAGATAGCTGCCCTCGGTGGCCCAGCCGGCGGGCAGCGAATTTACAAACGTGAACAGCCCGGCGACCACCACGGCCATGCCCTTCGCGGCGGCGGCGGGCAGGATCCAGTCCCGGGCGCTGACGTTCAGCGGGGTGTAGTTGTAGGCGACGAGCACGGTGTCCAGGCCGTCGAGCTCGCGCACGAGCCGCCCGAGGTGGCGGGCATGGTTGCCCGTGATGCCGATGTGCCGGCACAGCCCGCGGGCCTTGGCCTCATGGAGAAACTGGATGACGGGCGCCTGGGCGAAATCATAGCTGCCCTCCGGATCAATCAGCTGGAGGGGGACGGCCCCCGGTCGGCCGGTCCACCACAGCGCCCAGTCGGCCTCGTGGATTTGCAGCAAGTCCACGGAATCGCGGCGGAGCAGACGCAGGCTCTCCTGCAGCTGGACGTGCAGCGCCTCGACGGAGCGAAAATATTTTGCCTCCCTGAAATGGCCCGCCTTGGTCGCGAGAAAATGCGGCGGGGCCGGCGGGGCGAGCGCCTCGCCGAGGATGGCCTGCGACGCGCCCGAGCGATACAGCACGGACGTGTCGAAATAACGGATGCCGAGCGCCGTCGCGTGCCGGACGGTTTCGATCGCGCAGTCGAAGCCGGCAAAACCCACGGGAAACCCGCCGCCCATCGCGAGGACGGGAAGCTGAACGCCGGTCTGGCCGAAGGGACGGAGGGGCAGGGGGGGCATGGGCAAGGAGCTCACAGCCGATAGGTGCGGGTGGCGTTGCCGTGAAAAATGGCCGTTTGTTCGGCCACGGTCAGCGGGGCGAGAAACGCCCGCGCGGTTTCGAGCCAGCGCGCATAGCCGCTGGCGAGCTTGGCGACCGGCCAGTCGCCGCCGAAGAGCAGACGCGACGGACCAAACGTGTCGAGCAGATGCGCGACATAGGGCGCGAGCTGGGCGGACGTCCACGCCTGATGGTCTGCCTCGGTGACGAGGCCGGATAACTTGCAGACTAGGTTGGGCAACGCGGCCAGGGTGCGCAGTTGCGCGCGCCAGGGATCGAGCAAGCCGGCGCGGATGCCGGGCTTGCCCGCGTGGTCGAGGATGAAACTGACCTGCGGGCACTGCCGGACCAGCTCGATCACGGCCGGCAGTTGCCGGTGCTGGCAGCAGATGTCGAAGCTCAGGCCGACGGCCGGCAGTTCGCGGACCCCGGCAATGAACTCCGGCCGGGCGCAATAATCGGCGGCATCATGCTCGAAGTGGTGGCGCACACCCCGCACGAGGGGATGGCGGCGCAGTTCGGCGATGTCCGCCGAGGTCTGCGCGCCGGCATTGACGGTCATTTTCGCGACGATCCCGGCAATCCGGGACTCACGCGCGGCGAGCTGCTCCACCCACCGCACTTCCTCCAGCCAGGGGGCGCCACATTCGACAAAGACAATTTTTTCCGGTAAATCTCCCCCGGCCTCCGCCCGGAGATTGTCCGGCGTATGCCTATCCCAGATGGAAGGCACCTCATGCAGCCAGGTGTAGGGCAGGAGGCTCCGATCCCAAAAGTGCATGTGGGCGTCGATGAATTTCATTCGCTATGGGTCTGATACCCCGAAGCTCGCTTCGGCTTGGTTGGGATTGAGGGTTTGGAGGGGGAGTCCATGAGGGATCGATGGTGGAGGATTGGGTTGCAAATACCCCGGGGCTTGCCCGGGGGATATTTACGGAATTTCCGGGAAAAATCAGTAAATCGCGACGACGGCGGTGTGGACCGGGGCGACCGAGGACGTCGGCACCACTTTGGGGTGAAGATCGCCACCCACGTGACAACGCAGCAGGCAGTAGGCATCCGGCGACCCGGCCAGGCCGGCCGGCAGGGGCGCGGGCGCCGAGGTGCCGTCACGGCGTTTGATCGCGGCGACCACCGTGCCGAGGTAGTTGGCCTGGGTGACCAATGTGTGGTCGACCAGGGCATCCGAGCCATCCAGCCCCCGGACACTCCAGGTGCCATCCGGGAGATTCTCCTCTAGGATATGGCACACCTGTTTGTACGGGTTTTCCGGATCCGGGCCGTAGATCACCGTCATCCCGGCCTCGAGATGCGACCAGGCGAGTTTTTGCAGCACGAGGATCGTGCCATGGGCATAAAAGGGGAGCATCCCGTCGCCATGGCCCACGACATAACGTGAGTTGGGCACCCGCCCGGCGATCTGTTCCGCCCGCTGCCAGGGGCTGGAGGAGGTCTCGATGACCGGCGGGCTGAACCGGGCAATCTGCTCGGGAGTAACGGCCACCCTGGTTCCGCACGCTGACAACAGCAGGACAACGAGGTTGAGGGTGACGATAACAGTAGGGGCCGGGCGCATGCTGGTGAGGGAAATAGGACCAGCTAGTTGGCGGCGAATCAAGCCTGCCGGCACCGTTCAATACCATGGGGTCTGATTCCCCGAAGCTGGCTTCGGCTGG
>CAIXIZ010000164.1 GCA_903919625.1 uncultured Verrucomicrobiota bacterium | reverse complement strand
GCTCGGCTTCGCGCCAGCCGGGACACGTTTCCGCCACCCGCGCCCAGAACCGGTCGGAGTGGTTCATCTCCCGCAGATGCGCCAGTTCGTGATAAATGTTGTAGTCGCGCACGGAGTCGGGGGTCTGCACGAGCCGCCAGTTGAGCGAGATGGTGCCGCGCGCCGAACAGGAGCCCCAACGCGAGCGTTGGTTGCGGACGGAAACCTGCCGCATCGGAGCGCCGGTTTCCGCCGCCAGCTCCCACGCTCGCGCGGGCAGCTCAACCTTGGCCCGTCGCGCAAACTGTGCTTCCAGGGCCGGCCGCAGATCACCGTCGGATGAGCGCAGGGAAAATACATCGGCCGCGAGGCACACCGCAATGCGGCCCAGGCGCAGTTCCGGCCCAGGGCACGGATCCACCGCGCCGGCCTCCCGGTTCATTCCTGCGCCAGCCGCCAGGGGCACGGCCCGATCATCGGCGAGGCGGGCGAGGCGAATTTCCACCAGTTCCCCCCGCCAGAGCACGCGGGTGCCAGCGGTCCAAGTGGCTTCGCCTTGCGGCCGCTGTTTTTGACGCGCCCGGGCACGCTCCAGCCAGGCAACATGCGCCGCGACAAACTTTTCCGCCTCACGCTGTGACCCGCGGGCCGGCACCGTGGCGATGGCCGTGCCGTCGCGCCGCAGGGTCAGCCGGTAACGCCGGGCCCGCGTACTGCGCAAAAACTGCACCGCCGGTGCCGCGCCACCCGCAAGGTTCATTTCACATTGGCTGCCGTCGTTCACCCCGGCAGTCAAAGGTCCACCCCCGCGAAACACCAGCCGGGATTCGGACCGTGGTCGGGCACCGCAGCTGCCAGTCAGGAGCGACCGAAGGCGATGGGCCGCCGCCGGCGGAGGTGCGCGTTTTACCCGGCAATTGGCCGGCGGCCCGAGCGCGGGTCCACGAGCGGCACGACGCTCCAACTGACAATCTGCTGGGCGGTCACCGTCAGCCAGGCGAAACTCGGGGGCAGGCCGCCGCGCGGGTAGGAGACGGAACCGGGGTTGAGCCAGCGAACGCCATCGATGACTTCGTCGCGCGGGACATGGGTATGGCCATGGAGCACGGTGGTGGCATTGACCGGCGCATGGGAGGGCGGGATGTGGGTGAGATAAAATCGCCAGCCCTCGCGTTCCAGCGTGAGTTCGGCCGGCCAGGCGTCAGGCGCATCGCAATTGCCGGCGACGACATGAACGGGCGAGCCCGGCCGGCCGAGGTCCGCGAGCAGTTGCGCGTCGCCCACGTCACCGAGGTGCCAGATTTCGTCGGCCCCGCGCAACCGGGACGGCAGTTCGGCCGGGCAAAAATCATGGGTGTCGGCGATGACGGCGATGCGCATGGCGGGGCAGGGTGGGAGATGAGGCGGGCGGCTGCTGTCGCGACGGCAGGCTTCAGGGCCGGAGCGATTGCGGGGCGCGGGAATGGGTGGTGGCTCCGATCAACGAAGGACGAGGACGATGGCGAGGACAGCAAGCATTTGGGCGGTGGCGACGACGAAGAGAGCGTAGAATTTGGCGTTCATGGCAAGGATGGGTTGTAACTGGAGAGACGTCCCCTCTGTAATGGTTTCGTGTGCACCCGCGGCAGATTGGTTAAGCAGACGTAAAATCCGGAATTGGTGAGGTTTGGACATTGATGCCTCGCGTAGTTTGTAGGGTGTGGCCTGACAGGAGGATTGGACTGAGTCGCACAGGTCTGGCGGTTGACATGATCGGACAGCATCCTGAAATGAAGTTCGCGATGCTACCCCTGCAATCGTTGCCCCAATCTGCCTTGTGAAAGCCAGCCCCGCCCTGCTGTATTTGCTCGTCTGCGCGTTCGGGTGGTTGACCCAGGCCCCCGAACCGCCCAGGGCTGCGTCCCTGGCGGAGATAAAGGCGATGACCGCGGCGGTGTCGCCGGGCATTGGGGCGTTCCTCGGCGAGACCCGCCAGAAACAATGGATCGCACCGTCCATCCCATCGCAATGGCACGTCACCGAGGTTGCGCCCGCCGCGCAGCGCCCGGCCGATGAGGCGGCGCGTGCCCTGGGGCAAATGCTCGCGCAGCAACTGGCCGCGCTTGCGCCCGAGATCCAAAGGATGCCGGCGGACGACGCCCTCCTCCAACAGGCCGGGCAGCTGGGTGATTTCGCCCGCTGGTGCACGACTGCCGAGGGCTATGGCAATGCGCTCCTGGCCGAACGTTGCACCGACCTGGCCGCGGTCGCGGTGGCGCGGCTCAGCGCCAATCTTGATTTTCCGCTGGCCAAAATTCTTCCGCTGGCCGGCCGGCTGATGCGGCAACCATGGGCCAGTCCGGCTGCGCGCGTTCGCATCCTGAACCAGGAAGCCGGGGCCAGGCTGTTTCCCGCCGATGATCAGGACGACATCGAGCTGACGTGGCAGAGCGGGATCCGCCTGCTGGCCGAGAGCCGGCGCCGGGAACTGCGGGCCGCCCGCCTCGCCAACCCCCGCGCCTTTCACATCCGCGAAACTCCGGTGCTGCTCGCGCATCTCGCTTTTTTTGCCGACGAAGTGCCTGGTGGCCGCAGTCCGGCCACCCTGGTGAACACGTGGAGCCGCAAATGGCATGCGCAGTTCGCGGACGGGCTGGCCCCGTACAATGTCAGCCGGGTTTTGGCGCTCACCGAATACCGGCGCATCACCGGAGAGTTTCCGTCACCGGTGGCGCGTGGCCAGGCTCCCGGGCCGGCCGGGCCAGAGACCCCGGCCACGGGCTTGCTGCGGCTGGTCGACCCGGAATCGGTCAATTCGCCGGCGGATGCCGCCTTTATGCAAAGCTGGCTGCGGAATCGCGACAAGGCCGGGCCGTCCAACCAGCCGGTGATTTCGTCGCGCCTTCCCCTGGCAGCGCGGCAGGCCTACGACGCAGTGCGACGCGGCGAATTTCTCGATCAGGATTCAAGCAAGGAAAAATTTAAGGGGCAGCCTTGAGCGTCACCCGGCCGGGTGCGGGGCCGGTCGGCCGGGACGCCGGACGAGCAGCTCGCGCATGAGCACGGCGGCGGCGGCGGAAACATTGAGCGATTCCACCCGGCCGCTGCCAGGGATCGTCACCAGCCGGGTGCAGGCCGCAGCCACCTCGGGCGCCAGACCGTGCTCCTCGTTGCCGAGCACGAGCGCGACCGGGCGCGGCCCGGATGGCCCGGATGACCGGGCGGTGTGCGGCGTCTCATGCGCGGCCGCGCCGATGACCGCGTAGCCTGCGGCCGTCAGCGCCCGGCAAAATGCCGCCAGGGCCGGCACACGCCACACCGTGAGATGTTCCAGCCCGCCTTCGGCGACCCGGTGCGCAGCCTCATTGGGCAGGGCCGCGCCGGGATGCGCGGGAAGGACGAGGTGCGCCACGCCAAAAAATGCCGCGGTGCGCGCGATGGCGCCGAGGTTGTGGGCGTTGCCGATACGGTCGAGCAGCAGCAGGGGAGTGCCTTGGGCGGCCCACGCCCTGAGATCTGCCGGTGCCGGGGTGCGCAAAATGGCCGCAGCCACCACGGCGACGATCCCACCATGGTGCAGGGTGCCGGAGATTTTCTCCAATTCGGCCGGTTCGACACACCGGTAGATTTTGCGGGCGGCGGCGAGCGACTTGCACATCACGCCGATCTTGCGGCCCGTCTCATGGTCAAAATACAGCCGCCGGATTGAGGCCGGATCGCGCTCAAACCGCGCCCGCACCGCCCCCAGCCCACAGAGGGAGAGCTCGTCCTTGCTCATGGTTTCATCACGGCTGCAAGTTCGCGCAGCAGCCGTTCGTTCTGCACGGTGGTGCCGACGGTCACGCGCAGCCATTCGGCCATGCCGTAGGGCTGGAGCGGCCGCACGATGACCCCGCGTTTTTGCAGCTCCGCAAATGCCCGTGCCCCATCGCCCACGCGTACGAGCAGAAAATTTGCCACGCTGGGCACCAGTTCCAGCCCGAGGGCACGGAACCCCGCCTCCAGCTGCGCGAGTCCGGCGTGATTGTCACTCCTGCAACGGGTGGTGAAGGGGTGGTCATCGAGCGCGGCGCAGGCGGCGGCCTGGCCGATGGCGTTCACATTGAACGGCTGGCGCGAACGGTTCAGCAGCGCGGCCATGGCGGCCCCCATGTAGCCGTAGCCCACGCGCAGCGCGGCGAGGCCGAAGATTTTGGAAAAGGTCCGGAGACAGACGACATGCCGTCCCTCGCGAAGGAGCGGGCGCAGGTCGGGCGGGTTCTCCAGAAACTCCACATACGCCTCGTCGAACACGAGGACGACGTGGGCCGGCAGCGCGCGCGCAAAGGCGAGGATCTCGGTCTCGGAGTTGGCTGTGCCGGTCGGATTGTTCGGGCTGGGCAGAAACACGAGCTTGGTGCGCGGCGTGATCGCGGCCGCCAGGGCGCCGAGGTCGTGACGGTGGTTGACCAGCGGCACCTCGACCGGTTTCGCGCCGAACAGCAGGGTCACGAGTTTGTAGACGACGAAGGCCGGCACCCCCATGACGGCCTCGTCGCCCGGCCGCAGGAAAACATGGCCAAGCAGCTCGAGGATTTCGTTGGAGCCGTTGCCCGGCACAATCTGTTCCGGTGCGAGGGCGTGCCGGGCCGAGAGCTTCTGCCGCAGGGCAAAGCAGCCCCCGTCCGGGTAAAGCTGCGCCTCGCCGAGCGCCGCGCGCGCCGCCGCGACCGCCTTGGGCGACGGGCCGAAGGCGTTTTCATTGGAGGCGAGCTTGATGATGGTGGCGGGGTCGAGCCCCAGCTCGCGCGCGACGGTCTCAATGGGTTTGCCCGGCTCATAGACGGGCTGCGTGAGAATCGCGGGATTGACGAGGTCTTCAAGCTTCATGGTGGGCGGGCAGTAAAACGCATCCGTAAGCCGGGCTAAAGCCTATTTGCGCCTGATTCAACCCGGTGAGCCGCTCCAGCGCGCGGCCATAACGCTGTCGGGGAGGATGGCGACTCCGCCCTGCTGCTGACGAACGCCAACCT
Organism: uncultured Verrucomicrobiota bacterium; assembly: GCA_903919625.1. Classification (GTDB taxonomy): domain Bacteria; phylum Verrucomicrobiota; class Verrucomicrobiia; order Opitutales; family Opitutaceae; genus CAIYUN01. Next base: position 2,971 of record CAIXIZ010000164.1, on the reverse strand, counting down.
TCTTCACCGCCGGCTTGGCACATGGACAACCTGCATCCCGGCAGCGCGGGCGCCGGCGATGCCCGGGGCCGCGTCCTCGAACACGAGGCATTTTTCCGGCGGCACGCCCATCCGTTCCGCCGCCAGCAGAAACATGTCGGGGGCGGGTTTGCCCCGGCCCGCCGGCACGTCGTGCGGGGTGATAACGATGTCAAACAGCGCCGCCAGCCCGGACACCGCGAGCGACGGATGCGCCACGTCCGGCGTGCCGCCGGTTACGATTGCGCGCGGGTGCGTCCGGGCGATGCGGCGGGCGAACTCCACTACCGGTGCGATGAGCGGCACTCCCGCCGAGAGCACCTCGAGGTAGCGCAGCTCTTTCGCTTGCGACACCTGCTGCGGGTCGAGGGTCAGCCCGTAGCGCCGGCCCATCAGCTCGGCGACCAGCGGGGTCGGCATCCCGCCAAGGCTGTAAAAATAATCCTCATCGAGCGGACCGCGCAGGCCGGCGTCCTGCAGCGCCGCCTGCCAGGCGATAAAATGCACCGGCATGGTGTCGATGAGCGTGCCGTCGAGATCGAAGAGATAGCCGGCGAAGTCACCGGACGGAAGGTCAAGTTGCATGGCAGGGGAAAGCGCAGACGCAAGTCGCGGGCCAGGCAACGGAAAGCGGACAATTTCGTCACCCCGGCTCAAGCGCGTTGGGGACAACGCGCTCCACCTGGCCAAATCCGGCCGCAGCTAGGTCTTGCCCTGCCTGGGACCGAGCAGCAAATACCACACGCCGCCACCCAGGATGCCACCGAGCAGCGGGGCCATGATATAGACCGTCAGCCAACCCCAGCCGTTTGCGGTGAACGGCACGCTGCCCCAGCCGCCCACCGCGCTCCACAACCGTGGCCCGAAGTCACGCGCCGGATTGAAACAGGCCATGGTCAGCGGACCCAGGATGGAGATGAGCAGGGTGACCGTTATCCCGATCACCACGGGTGCCAGTTCGCGCGGGCGTCCCGGATTGCGCTCATCGGTCACGGCAAAAATCACCAGCAGGAGCACGGCGGTGCCAGTGACTTCACAAAAAAATGCGGCGCCGGGTGAAAGGAGCTCGCGTGTGGCCGGGTCGAGCGGCCGGCCGCCGGGATTAGGAAAATATTCCCCAAAGATCATCGCCGTCGCCTCGCTGCCGGGCGCGCCTCGCGTGAGGTGATGCGCCATTTCAAACTTTGCCAGCGATCCGGCCAACATCACCTGCAGCACGGCCGCCGCGACAAAGGCCCCGGCCAGCTGGGCGGCCATATAGCCGGCCGCGCGTCTGCGCGGGAATCCCCGCCATACGGCCAAGGCGCCAGTCACCGCTGGATTGAGATGGGCGCCGCTCAACGCCCCGGTGGAGTAAACCGCCACCATGACGCCCAGCCCCCAGGCCACGGCCACCGGGAACACGCCGACCGGGGGACCCAGCAGCGTCGCCACGGCGCCCGCCCCGCAACCGAAGAAGACGAGCAGGAAAGTGCCGAAGAATTCGCCGAGGAGCCAGGCGGGCAGGATTGGTTTCATGGGGCGAGTTGGTCGGAGGAAGCCAGAAGGCCAGGAATGGGCGCCAATGCCCAGCCGGTATTCCCGGCAGCCTGCACGATTATTTTTTCATCGTTCCTTCCCCTTCCAACTTGCACTGCTCGCCGACCCCGCGCACGGCGGCTGCGTCCAGTAATTTTTCGTCGGAGAATGCGCAAAACAGCTCCACGCGCCGCGCGATCTGGGAGGCCACGTTGACAAAAGTGCGGGATTTCTCCTCCTCCGTGCCCTCGGCCGCCGCCGGGTCGGGCGAACCCCAGTGCGCGATCATGGGCTGGCCGGGCCAGACCGGGCAGGCCTCGCGCGCGTTGTCGCACACGGTGATGACGAAGTCAAATTTCACACCCTGGAACTCGTCCCACGACTTGGAGCGCGCCCCGGAGGCGTCGAGGCCGTATTTTTCATGCAGCGTGCGGACGGCGAGCGGATTGACCCGGCCGGTCGGATGCGATCCTGCGCTGAACACCTCGAAGCGGCCCTGGCCCTTGGCGCGCAGCAGGTATTCGCCGAGGACACTGCGGGCGGAGTTGCCCGTGCACAAAATGAGAACTTTCAGGGGAGATTTGGCATTCATAAGGGAAAGCTAGGCCAGTCGCCGGCGGGAAAGGACGGGGGAAGACGGACGCCGCGACGGTCCGCAGCAGCCCGGCCCGCCGGCCGCAAGTGCCGGGGCGAGCCGCCGCAGGCGCCCGAGGTCGCGGCGAAACACCGGGTTTTCCCGGGCGCAGTCCTGCAGGCAGGCGAGGTTGGCGCGCAGTTCCCGGGAGGGCCGGGCGGGTAGCCGATAGCGCATCCAGTTGCCCTGGCGGACGGCCCGCACCAGCCCGCGCGTGCGCAAATAGGCGAGATGTTTGGAGATTTTCACCTGGGGCTCGGCCAGCACCGCCTGAAAATGGCAGACACACAGCGGCCCCGGCGCGAGCACATGCAGGATGCGCAACCGGGTGAGATCGCAGAGGCAGGCGTAGATTTGGACCAGCTCCATGGGTTATAAACATATGCCTATATGAGAATATACTTCAAGTCCCAATCCGACCGTTACCGGAATGTCACCAGCCGCCGGGGTGATCCCCCGCCGGATTCGCGTTGTAATGGCCGTCCGGTCCGGCCACCGTCGGGGCGCGGGCCGGGTTCCAGCCTTATCTTCCCATGAAAAAATATCTCGTTGAATTCATCGGCACCTTTTTCCTCGTCTTTACCGTCGGCCTGACGGTGCGCGGCCATGCGGACCTGGCCCCGCTTGCGATTGGCGCGTCGCTGATGGTGATGATTTTTGCCGGCGGCCACATCTCCGGCGGGCATTTCAACCCGGCGGTGACGCTGGCGGTCTACTTGCGGGGCAAATGTGAGGCGAAGGACGTCACCCCCTATTGGATGGCGCAGTTTGCCGCCGGCGTGGTGGCCGGGCTGCTGGTGC
>CAIXIZ010000163.1 GCA_903919625.1 uncultured Verrucomicrobiota bacterium | reverse complement strand
TGGCGGGCTTCGTCGAGGTCGGCGAGCATGTTGCGCTGCTCCTCCTCGAGGCGCTGGAGTTCGCGGCGGATTTGCTCGCGCTGGGGTTCATCCTTGGCGGCGGCGAGGGCGGTCTGCATTTCCTGCAGGCGCTGGTTCACATCGGTCTGGCGGCGCGCCAGCTCGTTGAGGCGGCTCTGGACGGCGAGCTGTTCGCGCTGCTCCGGCGTGGTCGGCTGCTGGGCCTCGTTCGGGGTCTGATAATTGTCCTGCTGGCGCTGCTGGTTGAAATCGAGCTGATCCAACTGCGCCTGATTGCGGTTGCGCGGCTGCTGCTGTCCACCCTGGCCGCGTTGCTGCTGGGCGACACGGGTTTCGCGCGCCTGGAGTTTCAGCAAGGCCTGATAGGCGCCCTGGGCCCCGGTCCAGGCAGGGGAGAGCGGGTCGAGGGATTTCTTATCACCGGCGGCCGTGAGGTTATCGGCGGCCTGGTTCATAAAGCGCTCCGCCTGGTCGGCAGCAGCCTGCTGGCGGGAGTTCGTGAGGTCGGCCTTGGCATCCTGCAGCATCTGCAATGCCTGCTTTTGTTCGTCGGCGATGGTCTTGACGTCGTCAGCGTAGGTGGGGCCGGGTTTGGTGGCCTTGTTGAGGTTGAAAATGGCGGATGAGATCTGGCGCTGGAGTTCCAGGAGCGGGTTGGCGGCCTGTGGTTGTTGCCCGCCCTGTTGCTGCTGCTGTTGCTGGCGCTGCATCGCCTGAGCCTCGGCGGCAGATGCTTCGCGATAGATCTCCTCAAACGGGCGCACCTCGGCGAAAGCCAGGTCACTGGTGACGCGGCGGGGTTTGCCCTCGGGGCCGGTGTCCTCGGCCCAGGCAAACCAGGTCACGAGATCGTCGGGCTTGATGCCCTTGGGCTCGAGGGCGAGCATCTCCTGAAACTTGGCCTGCAGGAGCGGCTTGGTGTCGGCGGCGGCCTTGTCCTTGAGCGAAACATATTGGGGGGCCTGCTCGCCGACCGCGATGGCAAGCCCGTAGTCCAGCAGCCCGTAATTGGCGCGGGCCTGGGCCGAGAGACTCATCTCCTCCAGGGAGGAAACCCGGACGTCGCTCCGCGGAAACACCAGGGCGACGGTCGGAGGCTTGTTCTCGACGGAGGTGACCACAATCTGCGTCGGGGCGGGATTGGCGCGGGCCTCGTCGTCGGCGAGCTTGAGCTGGTAGGTATGGGTGGCCGAGATGGTCAGGCTGGTGGTAAATTTGGTCCGCTCGGGATTGGCGGGGGAGAGCTTGATCTCGGCACCGGTTTCATCGCGCAGGACGGCGCTGGCGAGCGGCTTGTTGACGGTGAAATCGTACTGGAGCTTCGTGCCCTCCACGGCGCTGACGCGCCGGGTGTTCGGGATCGTCTTGTCGGCGAGGCCGGTGTATTTGGGGTAATTGAGTGTGGCGTCGGCGCGGACGAGGGCGGGCTGATCAAAGACCGTGATCTTAAATCTGGCTGATTCGCCCCCATCGTAGGCGACCTGATAGGTGACATCGGAACTGACGCGCGGCAGGGTGAAGGCGTAGATGGGATCACCGAGGTTGCGGCTCATGGGAACCCGGTTGAGTTTGCCGGCGGCATCAGTCCAAACGAGTTCGACGCGGTGCGAGGTGCGGCCGGAAATCCGTGCGGAGAAAACCACCGTGGAGCCGCGTTCGCGCTGTTCGTTGCCCGGAGTGACCTCGACCTTCATGGCGGGCCGCACCCACGGCGGGATGACCGCATCGCGGTGCAGAACGAGGGTGCCGATCGCCAGCGTGGCGGCGATCGCCAGACCATGGCCAAACAAGGTCCAACGGGCCTGCCGGTTGGCGCGCAGTGTCCAGGGATTGCGGCGCGCATGGCGGAGCGACTCGTCAATGACGCGACGCTGTAGAAAATGAAAGCGGCCGTTCTCCCCCTGCGGCGTCTGCTCGGCGGCGGTGCGGAGGGCCAGTTTGAGGTCAGGGAACTGGCTTTCGACGATCTGCGCCGCCGCCGCCCGGTCGAAGGGCGTGCGCCGGGCGACCAGCCAGCTGTGGAGCAGGGCGGCCAAAACGACCAGGGTCAGGGCGATGCCGCTGAAGAGCGCCAGCTCCTCCTGCCAAGCCCGGAGCGTGAGCAAACCGACGGCGACTGCGGTGACCACGAGCCAGCGGCGCATGCCGAGCTGGTGCAGGCGCGTGGCGCGCAGGCGGGCCGCCACCGAGTGCAGGTGCGCGGCAAGCTGGGGGTCCATGCGCTGGGAGTCAGGGGCGGAGGGGTTGCTCATGATGGGTGGTGCGGAGGCGCATGGTGGTTAAGACGCTGATCAGGGTCGGAAAGTTTTATGGTTTGGCCGGGAGCAGGCCGGAATCACGGCGGGCCAGGAAATAGGAGAAAATGCTTTCAACCGCAAGCAGCATGGCAACCCCGGCCAGCAGCCAGCGCCAGAGTTTCTGCCGGCCTTCCAGGACTATGGCGGTTTGCATGCCGGGCGGCGGCTTGGGCGGAAGGCTGGCGTCGGCGATGGCGGGCTGACTGCTGCCGCCATGAAGCGGAACCCCCAGTTTTTCAAAGTCATCGAGCGGCAGCGGGGCGATGTTGCTCTCGCCGGCCGGCACCTCCACCGCGACCAGGCGGGTCGCACCGGATTCGATGAGCTCATAAGCCCCAGGCTGTGCAGGCGGGGTGCTCACATAAGTCGCATTGGCGTCGAGCGCCGGGCGCCATTGGGCGGCGCCGGTGACGAGGCGGCCGGTGTCGCCAATCTCGGTGACCGAAGGACGAACCTCGCCTCCGGCCGCGCGTTCAAACAGCGACTGGAGCCAGGGGACGAATTTGGTGGAAGTGACCCACTGGCCCGCCGCAGTGGACCAGTCGCCGCCCCAGATGATGAGCCGGCCCTGGCCCACGGGCAGTTCCAGAACCGCGGGCGAGCTGTCATCGAAGCGGGCGACCACCGCGGCTTTGCTGGCAGGGGGAAGGCTGAGCGATTGCGGCGACCAGAAATGGATGCCGGAAAAATTACTGAAATTGGGATCGGCAAACAGGGAGAACAACGGATGTTGGAAATCAATCTTGCCCAGCAACGCGTGCGGTTGGGCGCCGGCGCTGGCGAGCGCGGGCGTCACCGGCGCCCAGCCGGTTTCGCCGGCGAGCGCGGCGGCGGTATCGACCATGGCCGCCTCATTGAGCAGGACCAGGGCGAAGCCGCCGGCGATGAGCTGGTCGTGCACCGTCTTGACCTGGTCGGCGGCCAGCGGCCCGGCAATCACGGCAAAGGCAGGGCGGGCACGGACAGGGGCGTCGGGCGGGGTGACGGCGGCGGTGGCGGGCAGCGCATCGGAAACGGCGCGAAATTTTACCACCGGGTCTTTCCAACCGGCGGTGGCCCTTTCCAGATAAAAACGCGCATGTTTGAGGTCGTCGGAACCGTGGGCGCCATAATAGGCGAGGACGATTTCGCGCGGGACAGGGTGCACAATCCAGAGGGTGTTATCAAACGGCTCGGCGTCACCGGTGAGTTCCAGCCGCATCGGGCCGTCGGGGGCGTCGGCCGAGATGGGAACGAGCGCGACCTGCGCATCGCCGGGCGGGACGGTGAGATCCTGCGGCAGCCCAAGCGCCCGGTTCGTACGGGCGTCGTAAAGCTGCAGGCGAAGGCCGCCTTCGCCGGGCCTGGTGGCAACGGACGACGCATCCACCTTGAGGCTTTGGACGACCCGCACGCGCGCGACGGCCTTGGGAGGTGGCGCACCGGGCTCGGCAAAGGACGAAACATCCGGCGACCAACCGAGCCATTGCAGGCCGGAGTTGCCGGAGTGGTCGGGTTTGAGCTGTTCGAGCGTGACCTCGGAGTTCTTGGGCCATTGCAGGCCGGCCAGGCCGGAGATGCGGGCACCGGCGGTAAAATCGGAGACGACGACGAGCCTTTTCCGGGCGGTGCTGTCCGTCGCCTCGGCCATTTGCTCCCACTGGAGGGCGGCGGTTTCGATGGCACTGTCGAGCTGGGCGGGACCCCAGCCGGGTGAGCGGGCCGCCAGGGTGCCCTGGATGAGGCGCGCGCGTTCTTCGGCGGGGGTCTGCAGCCAGCGCTCGCGGCTGACCAGCTCCGTCCCGGACACGGTAAACAGGGCAAACTGGTCGCCGCTTTTGAGGGTGCCGGAAAGGTCGGTGATTTTTTGGCAGGCGGCAGCCCAGAGGCCGGCGCGTTGCATGGAGGCGCTGTCATCCAGCACGGCCACCACACTTTGCGGGGTGCCGGTGCTGGGGACGAGCGGGAGGTCCGTCCGGAGATATGGCCGGGCAAATCCGGCGCCAAGGGCCGCCACGATGAGACAGCGCAGGGCGAGCAGCCAGGGGTGCTGGATGCGGCTGCGCTTGTTCAGGCGCGGCGGTGACTCCTGGAGAAAACGCAGCGCGCTGAACTGCTGCCGCTCCCGGGTGACGCGGCGGATCAGGTGCGCGATGATCGGACCCGCAATCAGCGCGAATCCGGCGAGGAACCAGGGGGAAAGAAAACTCATTGTTGGGTCCTCCGGGCGGCAAAGCGGCGCGCGCCGCCACGCGGGCGAATGAGCTCCAGCAGGGCGAGATCGAGCGGCTGGTCGGTCGTGATGACCTGATGCGCGACCCCACGCCGATCAAAGGCCGCCGCCACCTGGGCCTGATGGGCGTTAAATTTTTCCAAATAGGCCGCGCGAGCCTGCGCCGGGTCAACATAGAGCTGGCGTCCCGACTCCATGTCCTCCCACACGGCGGCATTGCCAAAGTCGAGCGTCCGCTCGGCCGGATCGAGGACCTGGACGATGCGCACATCGTGCCGCGCGGCCGTGAGCCGGCCGAGTTCGGACTCCCATTCGGGAACCGGGGCCAGAAAATCCGAGAGGATGAAGATGAGGCTGCGTTTCCGGCAGAGGAGGGAGGCCTGCTCCAGGGCATGGCCGAGACGGGTGTCGCGGCCGGCGGGCTCGCGTTCCAGCGCGGCAATGATCCGACGGAAGTGACCGGGCCGCCAGCGCGGCGGGACGTAGTCCACGATTTCATCGGCAAACATCCCAACGCCGATCACATCACGCTGCTGGTGGAGGAAGAGCGCAAAGGTGGCCGCGAGGGTGCGGGCGTAGTCCGCCTTGGTCCAGCCGCGCGAGCCGAAGAGCATCGAGCGGCTTGTATCCACGAGGAACAGACAGCGCAGGTTGGTCTCGTCCTCGTATTTTTTGATGAAATCCCGGTCGGTGCGCGCCAGGACCTTCCAGTCGAGAAAACGCAGGTCGTCGCCGTGGGTGTACTGGCGGTATTCGGTGAACTCGACGGAGAACCCGGTGTAGGGCGAGCGGTGCAGGCCGGCCCACAGGCCCTCCACCACCACGCGGGCGCGCAGCTCCAGATCGCGAATGGCGAGAAGCGCTTTCGGATCGATGCCGCGGGCAGGGGGGGGG
>CAIXIZ010000162.1 GCA_903919625.1 uncultured Verrucomicrobiota bacterium | reverse complement strand
TGGGAAGGTGCCGGCGGCCGTCATCGCGCCCTCGTAAAAGGTGCCCTGGGCGCTGTCGCTGTTGTCGCCGCCGTTGCCGAGGAGGATGGCGCCCTGCTTGCGCATCGGGTCGTAGCTGCTGTTGGCGTTTGGGACGCGCGGCCCGTCGAACATGACCTGCATCTCGCCTCCCTGCGCGTCGCCGCCCATCGTCCGCCAGTGGTGCGGCTCGCCGTCGGCCGTGGCGGTGACAAACCGCCAGGTGATGACCGGCAGGGCCGGGCAGTTCTTGGATCCGTCCGGATTCACACAACCCACGAGGTTGTTCTCCTGGTCGGTCATGATCCACGGGCCGGGAGCGGGGCCATGATACCAGGTCGTGGCGTTGCCGAAATAGGCGGTCTCCATCGTGCCCTCGCCGTCGTCATGGCTGTCAGTCTCGCCGTTGCCGTAGTCGAAGCAGCAGCCGGAGTTATAATGGTGGCCGTTGATGACCCAGTATTGGCCCTCGGCCTGGTCGTCCACCGCGGTGCCGTGCGCGTTGTTTTGGCGCAGGCCCATGCCGTTTTCGATGAAAACGCCGTAGGCCTTGTGGCCCATGATGGTCACGGGCGCCAGGTCGGCGATGGGCAGGCTGTTGAATCCGCCCATGACCGTGGGCGTGCCGGTGCCGCCGCGCGGTGCCTGCACCAGATTGTTGCCGTGGCCGGACTGGTCGTAGAGCGTGGTGATCCAGCAATAGGTGTTCGCGCAAAACGCGTCCTGCGCGGCGGCGTTGGCGTATCCCCCCGCGTCCGACGCGGAGGGCTGGACGACGCCGATGTCCAGGGTCTTGCCGTCCGACTGGCGCAACACTTGGTAAAGGGGACCATTGTAGGCGGCGTAGAGAGCGCGCGTGGAGCTGTGCGCCGCCACGCAGGGCGTGCCGCCCGCCGCATAGACGTCGCAGGCGCCCTGCGGCCTGGGCGGGGCGTTGCGCGCCACGGCCGCCTTGGCCGTGAGCAAAACGATGACCGGCAGCGTGAGCGCCAGCGCAAGCATTAGCATCAGGTGGTTTCTCGCCTTGTTGTTTATCATGGTGGCAAAGTTGTCTTTGTTTTCTGAGCAGCGATGAAAGGGGCGGATTCCTGCTCAAGGGAGGAATCTGGCTTTCAGGGGTGGCGGAAACCCTGTCCAGATTCAGGCGACGAGACCAACCTCAAATTGCGTGGGCTGAAAAATCTTGCCCAACGTGGTCGTTACTGGGCGCGTTGGTTCGCCGCGCCGGGCGTTGGTGGTTGCAACTGGAAATCCGTGCCGAGGTTGTCGGTGTCAACGCCGTCGCTCGATCGCGCCACGCTCCGGCCGGGCACGGGCGTGGCTCCGGGCGCGGCGGCGGGAGCGCCCCGTCCTCGTCCACCGCGTCCGGCGGCGGGCACGACCACGATGTTGCCGCCCTTGCCTTGGTCGCCTTCGAGGGTGGCGAGCTCGGGGCTGGCGATGGCGCCGTCGGCGCTCGAGCTGCGTTGCGGCGAGCCATAGACCATCGCGTCCACGACCACGGTGCCGCTGGCGTTCATGAGCGCGAGCGAGCCGGCGCCGGTGGCGAGCGCGCTGCCGAACCACTGGTTGGGCGCGGGCGGGCCTTGGTAGCCGGCGGTGGCCTGCGGGTTGAGCACGGGTGCGCCGTGGGTGTGGGCGTTGGCGAGCGGTCGGTCGAGCGTTAGGCCGCCGCCGAGCGCCTGTACCGCGTCGCCGCTGGTATGCGCGAATTTCGTGGCTGGCGTGAAGCTGATGCCCGTGCCGGGGGAGGAAACGTCAATGCCGGTGGCGTGGTCGAGCCTGAGCGGCGCGGCCAGCTCCACGGTGCCCATGACACCGCCGGCACCACGCCCGCCCCGGCCGCCGGCCGGGGCCGCGCCGCCGCCCGCTGCGGCCGCCGCGACGGACTTGACCGTGACGAGCTCCTTGCGCCTGCCAGTGTCCACCGTGAGCGTGTCGCCGACAGAGAGGTTGCCGACGCCCGCGATCGTGATGCTGCTCGCGCCCTTGGCGGCGGCGACCGCGATGGTCGTCTGCGTGGCGGCCTTGCCGACGGCGGTGACAGTGGCGACCTCGTGGTTGCCGCCGAGGTCTATGCCGATTTTTTGGCCGACCTCGAAGCCGGCGGCGCTCGTCACGGGCAGGTTGGTCGAGCTGGCGGGAATCGTGAGCCACGGCCCGGTGGACACGGGGATGAACACGGTCGTCGGGGCCGTGGCGGGCGTGCCGCCGGTGCCGAGCCTGCGTGTCTCGCCGTCAATGGTGATTTCCTGGCCGGCCTCGAAACCGGTCGCACTGCGGACGTTGATGGTCGTGTCGCCGGGGGCGGTGGGCGCGGCGAGGCCCGAGCTGGCGAGACCGAGGAGGTAAAAGCCGCGCGGCGCGATTTTTGTTCCGGCGGGGATGGTCGCAAGTTTCACGGAGGCCCACTGGCTCGCGGTGCTGACAAGCGTCCAGCTGGAAATGTCCTCCTCGGTGGAGCCGGCGTTGTAGAGCTCGATGAACTGGCCGGTGCCGGTGCCGAGCAGAACTTCGTTGATCTTCACCGGAGGGACGTTTCGCACGCGCGCGGTCACGGTTTCTGAGCGCGCTTCTTGGGTCGTCGCGTTGGTCCAATCGGCCTTGACAGTGAGAAAGCCAGTGCCGGTGGTCCGGTAAGACTGGATGGAGAAGCTGAGACTCACCTTCTCTCCCGGCGCGACTGGCTTGGGTAAAGCAGCTCCAGCCATATCATATGATGACGCTGTGGCGGGGGCACTCCCCATAAACGCAGGGTACATAAACTTGAGAGACACACCTGTCGCGGTCTCGCCGGTGACATTGGTGAAAGTGACAGTGGCATTCTGCCACGCACCCGGTGTGAAGGTCGTGATGCGCGAGAGCTTCATCTGCGCCACGTCGTATTTCGCCGCCACGATGTTGGCCTGCACGGCGTCAGTTGTGGCCTCGCTCGGGTAGCCGGTCGTCATCACGCCCTCGTAGAAGGTGCCGGACGAGCCGTTGCCGTTGTCGCCACCGGTGCCCAGCAGGACGCCGCCCTTCTTGTGCATCGGGAAATAGGCGTTGCTGCCGGGCGTGCCGGGGCGCGGGCCGCTGTAGAAGGTGGTGAGGCTGCCCTGCTGCGCGTTGCCGCCGCGCAGGTCCCACTGGTTGCCGCCGCCGCCGTCCACCATGGCCGTCACGAACCGCCACGAGTCAATGGTCGGATCGGCGACATTCTGCTTCGCGTTGTAGCCGGA
>CAIXIZ010000161.1 GCA_903919625.1 uncultured Verrucomicrobiota bacterium | reverse complement strand
TCTGGTGGCTGGCAATTTCAGGCCATGTTTACCCCGCCTTCATCAATTGCAGGGCTACACACACCCGCGCTTAACAATGCTGGCGTCTAATCCTGGCATGAAGACTCCCCTGCAGCGCCAAGCATCAGTCCGTCCTCCGGTTGGAAATCACGGAAGGCTCATGCGCCCACTCCACAACCCAGGGCACCGGTCCCGCCTCGGAGGGTTCGGCGGTGTTTTGGGCCAACAAATCCATGCCGGAGCAGCCAAGCAGACCCACGATTTGACCTTCATCCTCTCCCTGACTTTTTGTGCGATCACCGTTCTCCTGCTCATGCCCTCGGAGCCAGCGCCGGTTGGCACTCCGGCGCTGCGAACGGCCGTTGCTCCCAGCGTCTCCAGCAGCCGGGCCGTCAATCCGCCCAATCCGGCCAATGACACCGGATATTTCGCGCCCGCCGCCGCTGATTACACCGCGTGGGACAACGCCGGTGACTACCCGACCGACTTTGGATATTCCGATTACAATGGCGGCTCAGGCAGCCCGGACGAAACCGACGATGGTTATTAATGTCGCATCGCCCCCGGCACGATTTTTTCACTCTATTCCGCCAAGCCCATGTTTGCCCCGATCACCGGACTGGTCCTGTACGTAAAAAACATCGAAAAGACCGCCGATTTTTATCAGCGGGTTTTTGAACTGAAACCCATCGGCCAGCCGGAAAAGGGCTGGGTGTCGCTGGATGGGGGCGGCTGCAAGCTTGCGCTGCTCCAGGCCGCCAAATCGGCCGACCACCGCCGGGCGGCGGCAAAAATCGTGTTCGGCGTGAGGGATGTGGCCAAGGCCAAAACGATCCTCGAAAGCCGCGGGCTGAAGCTGGGGCCGGTCCATGTTTCGCCCAATTCTACATTCTGCAATGGGAAGGATCCTGAGGGGAATATGCTCTGCCTCAGCAACCGGGGCATGGGCTGATGCCAACGCCATTTGATTTCCGGGCTTTTGGCGCCGGTCGAGCCAGAGCCGCCGCCCTCCGATCCGGGCGTAGACAAGCGACGCCTACTCCAACCAAGCCGGAGCCAGGTCAGCGACCTGGCCTACAATCAGACGGCACACCCGGCGGGTCGCGCCCTGCCCTGCCCTGATCCAAACATCGCCGCTACCGCGTCAAGGCCTGGTGGATTCGGTTGCGCCGCCGCTGAGGTGGTGAGCCAGGTTAGGCAAGATTTGCCGACATTTTTATGAATGATCCCATGCACTCTGTTTCGCATGTTGATCCGGCGGCATTTCGCCAGGGCAGACTGACGGTCTGATGCAGGGCGGACCGGCCTGAGGCCCAGTAACCGCAGCCCTGCCGATTCGTGTCATTCAGAAATGCCCAAAATTATCCAGGGGTGGAAATTGCCACCGCTGGAAATCCGCGCCCCGGTCATGGCGGGAAGATCCATCGGAAGTAACGCTTGCTTTCTAAAACGGCCTGTATCCGATTTTCCGGTGTCCCGTTGTCCCAACCTGCGTTTTGCCGTGCTGGCCATGCTCAGCGGCAGCGCATTGCTCTGCTCCGGCGCCCAGGCCCAGTCCTCGGTGGAGGACCGGCTTCAGCGGCTGGAGGCGGAAGTCGGCGCGCTGCAAAAGGAAAACGCCGAGCTGCGCAGCGAACTCGGCCGGGAGGATCACGCCAACGCGGTCGACGTGGTCCCGGCCGGCAAGGAAAAGTCCCTCTCCATTGGCGGGATGGTGCAGACCCAGGCCGAATTTGGCGAAAAGGGCGACGACCGGTTCACGACCGGCCATGACCGCATTTACATCCGCCGCGCCCGTCTTTCCGTCGCGGCCACCTTTCCGGAGCACATTGACTTTCGCATCGATCTGGAATCCGGCGCGGCCACGCTGGCCGAAACGTCCGGGGTGCGGGCGCAACTGCTCAATGCCTATGTAAACTGGGACCGTTTCGATTTCGCCACCATCAAGGCCGGCCAGTTCAAGACCCCCTTTGGCTTCGAGCAGCTGATCGGTGACACCCACCTTCCGACCATCGAACGCTCATTGGCCGGCGACCGGCTCACACTGGGGCGGCAGGTGGGGGCGCAGCTGGGCGGCAGCCTGCTGGACAAGCGGATCTCCTATGCCATCGGCCTGTTTGACGGCACCGGCCCAAACTCCAATGCCAACGGCAACGACCAGTTCCTCTGGGCCGGCGAGGTGAGCGGCGCCGTCTGGCGGGGGGTGTTATTTGGCGCGGACACCACCTGGACGCTGGGCGCCGGGGCCTACACCTCGCACGACCTCGGTCTCAGCAACCAGGCCCCCGAGTTTGGCTTCGACTCCGTGCCCGGAGGAGGGGTGGACAATGTATTCACCGGCAGCCGTGCCGCCGGCAGCCTTGGGTCACAATTGCACCTGGGCCGGTGGGATGTCATGGCGGAATTTCTCCGGACCCGCTATCGGCCGGCCGACCGCCTCCCCGCCGCCAGCGTGCAGGCCGATGGCTGGTATGCGCAGGCCGGATACTTTGTGGTGCCCGCGGTGCTCCAGGCCATCGGCAAGTACGAAACGTTTGACCCCGACCTCGGCCTGTCCGGCAACTCGACCTCCACCTGGACGGCGGGCCTGAACTGGCTGATCAAGGGCGACGATCTCAAGCTGCAGCTGAACTGGCTGCAGACGCGCACCGACGGACGGCCCGGCCAGGATGACAGGCTGCTCCTGCGCATGCAGGTCATTTTTTAATGCCGCCCGGGGCGGGCGCGGTAAAGATGCCCCGGAGCAAGCTCCGGGGCATTGCAGGCAATGGTAGGGGCGGTGCTGGTCGCCGCCCTCCCGATCCGGGCGTCGTCAAGCAACGCCCCTACTCCAACCAAGCCGAAGCCAGCCTCGGG
>CAIXIZ010000160.1 GCA_903919625.1 uncultured Verrucomicrobiota bacterium | reverse complement strand
CTGCCACCGGAGGGGCTTTTTATTGCCCTCATCCGGTTGGTCGACGCGGGAGGGGCGGAAAAACCGCCACCACCATGAACACCACCGCCACCCATGCCCAGCCACGCCTGGCCGCCCGGCCCAACGGCCAGCGGCCGCTCACCGCCATCCCCCGCGGCGCCCAGCCGCAGCCGGGGGACGTCCCGCCGCACGACTTTCTCGTGCTCAACCAACGTCCCGACCTGACGCCGGAATATTTTACCCGGCTCCTCCGCGTGGACACGACCCTCACCGCTTGAAAACGGCCAACCCAAGGGTTGGCGGGGTGTCCTCACCCCGCGCGAGTTCACGCAACGGCGTGGCCGCGGCGCGCCGCTGCATTACATCGGCGCGGAGGTGCCGATGTAGTTGCGCAGGTGCTCGGCCTCGGCGCGGTGCGAGTCCACGAGCCAGCGCATCAGGTCGCCGATGGAAAGGAGTCCGATGATTTCGCCGGCTTCGTCCACCACAGGCAGGCGGCGGATGCGGCGGCCGGTGATGAGTTCCATCACTTCATCCACGGTCGCGGAAGGGGAGACGGTCACGGGCTGGCGGGTCATCACGTCGTCCAACGGGGTGGTATGTGGGTCGCGATTCGCGCCGATGACGCGGGTGAGCACGTCGCGTTCGGTGAAAATGCCCGCAATGCGACGGCCATTGAGGACCAGGATGGAGCCGAGCTTGTGCTGATTCATCAGGTGCACGGCGGCGGCGACGGTGGCCGACGGCGGGAGGGTGTGGAGCGCGGACGAGGTCTTCCGGCCCAACAACGTGGCGACGGGGGTGTTCATAGGGGTAACGGGGTTGAGGAAGAGGGATAATGGTTTTTAACGATTCAGCAAGCCCCGGCCGGGAATTTTTCTGAGAATGGCTAGGTTGCGCCGGAGACGGCACTGCCCAATGGAGTGAACTAACAACGCAAGCCGGTTGATTTATAGATTTCCGCTCAATCTCCAAATACCTGGGCCCACCTCGTTGGGTCAAAGCCCACGAGGCCGAAATCCGGCCCGAGCAGGAAGGGGCGCTTCACGAGATTGCCGTTGGCGGCGAGCAGGGCGAGGGCGGCGGATTCGGTCATGACGGCGAGCTTTTCACCGAGGCCAAGCGCCCGATAGTCGCGGCCGGCCGTGTTGAACAATTTTCGCATGTGGCCATCCTGGTGGCGCAGCATCGTCCGCAGCTCGGCGAGCGAGGGTGGTATATCGCGGATGGGTTTTTCGATAAACGCGAGGCCGCGCGCCCGTAGCCATTTTACCGCACGGCGGCAGGTGTCGCAGTTCGCGTAGGTGTAGAGGATGACGGGGGCGGTTGATTGCATCGGCGCAGGATTTTGCCGCAGATGATCCGGAACGGCACGGATAAAATCGCGGCAGGGGCAGATCCCGCCAGTCAGTGGCGTAGGTTCGGCGCGGCAAGCCCAGGCCGGTCAGTTGGCTGCATCGTCGGGGTGAGTCACAATAGGCTCGCGCGTGGCCGGGCTTCCCTTAGCTTCGGGCCGATGTCCAACCGCCCGCCATCGAAACCGGAGAAGGCCCTCGCCCGGGTATTGCGACTGGCCAATTTGGAAGGAAAATCTGTCGTCGTGATCGCCGGCGGCTGTGGGATGATCTCGGCCGCCTCCGGCGACTGGCTGGGCGCGGTGATCGGTGCGCTGGCTGCCGCCGCCGGGGTCGGCGAGTTGCGTGGGGTAAAACTGCTGAAAGAGGGCGAGCCGCGCGGGATGGACTGGCTGGTGCGGGCCGAACTGTTTTTGCTCAGCGTCATTTTGTTGTATGTGGCGATTATCTTTGGCCTGTTGGCCATCAAGGGGATCGACGGCTTTATTTCGCCTGAGACGCGGTCGATGATCGTATCACTTAACGGCAGGTGGGGGGCAGAGGAGCAAAAATTCGCCCTCCACACCATACAGCTTACCTATCTCAGCGTGGCGGTGCTTTCGATTTTGTTTCAAGGCGGCATGGCGTACTATTATCACCGGCAGCGCGCGACAATCGGGGTGGCCTTGTCCCTGGCAGATACCCCGGCCAACAACCCCATGCTCACCTCCTGCCCGGCCTGCCATCATACCGTTTCAAAAGCGGCCGTGATGTGTCCGCATTGCGGCCATCCGCTCAAACCGCAACCCCCTGCGTTGCCCTGATCTGGCCGCCAAGGCCGGGCCAGCGCGGCTGCGCGTTTTCACAGGATATTCCGCAGGGCGTCCGCACCGGCGGCGGTCACCACGGCGTAGATGTTGTTGGTATCGGACCAGGTGGCGGCGGCGAGTGCGGCCTGGGTGTCGATGACCGGGGTCGGCCCGGCCGCAGCTGGAAAATCTGCGCGGCTGGCCATGTAGAGATGATACATTTTTCCATCGCGGGCAAAGCACAGCTCGAACACCTGGTGTCCGCTGGCGGAAAATTCACGGCATCCGCCCGGCGCGAGCTGCGTGATGCCAAACCCGGCCAGTACGGCGGTGACCGGGTGGGCCGGATCGGCCAGCCGGTCCTCCAGCCAGACGAGGCCAGGGGTGTGGCCCAGATGGTCGGCTCCGTCGGCGGCCAGGTCATGCAGCGCGAGCGCCGCAAAGGCGTTCGCGACCGACGCGGCGGGTTTGGCGGTGGAACCGGACCGGAGGGTGAAGAGGGAAAGTGTCACGGCGAGGCAGGCGGCGGCCGCCAGCCAGAGCGGGTTCTGCCACCAGACGCGCCGGGGACGGCTGGCGCGGGCGCCGACAAGGATGGCGTCACGCAGTCCGGCCGGAGGCGCGATGGTGGCGAGCCGGGCGGCGATGGCGGCGTCCACCGCCTGTTCGCGGGCGAGCCAGCTTTGCAAAAGGGGATCTGTCCGGGCCTGTGCGAGGGCCTCCACGAAAAGCGGATCGGCGGAGTCGCGTCCGTCGGGCCGGCACGCACGCAGGAGAAATTTGGCATCCGGGGTTTTCATGAGGTTTTGCGCTGGCCGGGTGGAAACGCGATGATGTCCCCGCCCTGGCTGCGCTGAGCGAGGAGTGACCGGAGCTGGCTTTTGCCCCGCGAGAGCCGCGACATGACCGTGCCGATGGGGACCTCGATCATTTCTGCGATTTCGGCATAGGAGAGGTCTTGCAGGTAAAACAGAGTGAGGGGCACGCGAAACGCCTCTTCAAGTTCCTGCAAGGCGATGAGGACGATTTCTCCGTCCAATTTTTCGACCAGGTCAGCGGCGGGCTCGTCGGCCACGTCCTGTTCGCCCGGTGGCAGATCATCCAAAGCGGTGAGGCGCTGACCCCGGCGGCGCGTGCGGAGAAACTCCCGGTAGAGGGTGGTGAACAGCCAGGTTTTTGCCTTGGTGTGGTCGCGCAAGGCAGAGCCCTTGGTTGCCCACACATAAAACGTCTGCTGGGTGAGGTCGCTGGCGTCGGCTGAGTTCCGTGCCAGGCTCAGCGCAAAGCGGTAGAGCGCGGCCTGGTAAGTGTCCACGAGCTGGGTGAAAACCTCGTCCGGCATGGCAGTGGGAGGGTTGGGGGAGGGAATTATTCCCGCAACACCGGAGGGAGCCGGAATTTTGACGGGCGCTGCTTGCCTAACCGAAGGCCGAAGACAAACTGCCCGGCATGTCGAAGGCACGCTACATCGAGGCCAAGCAGCGCTGGGCGGAGAAGCAGGTCGCACAAGGCGTGCGCCCGCGTCCAGTCGCCTCGGCCGGCCGGCTGCCACCGGGGCAGAAACTCACCACCGGGTTTCCGGTGCTCGACCTCGGGGTGAAACCGGAAATATCGCTGTCGGAATGGACCCTCACGTTGGACGGACTGGTGGACCACCCGGTGCGGCTGACGTGGGCGGAGTTCAACGCCCTGCCGCAAGCCGTGGACATAAGCGATTTTCACTGCGTGACCACCTGGAGCAAATACGACTGCCGCTGGGGCGGGGTGGCGTTCACCACGCTCTATGAACTGGCGCAGCCCAAGGCGGAGGCGCGGTTTGTCTATTTCACCGGCTACGACGGCTACTCGACCAACGTTCCGCTGGCGGCCTGCCTCGATGATGACGTGCTGGTGGCGACGCACTTTGACGGGAAACCGCTGCCGCGCGAGCACGGCGGCCCGGCGCGCGGCATCATCCCCAAGCTCTATGCCTGGAAGGGCGCGAAATTCATCCGGGGCATCACGTTTCTGGCCGAGGACAAGCCCGGTTTCTGGGAAGTGCGCGGCTACTCCAACACCGCCGATCCCTGGAAAGAGGAACGGTACTCATGAACCTGACGGCCACGGCTCAGGCAGCGGCGGGCACATTTTTCACCGGCTCCATTTTGGGCACCAGCAGGTGGAAGCAGCCGAGCGCGGCGAGATACGCGAAGCCGGCGATGATGAAAACGACGGTGTAGGTGTGGTCCGCGTTGGCCTTGGCGACGGCCACCGCCGTTTGGGCGGTGGCGAGGGCGGCCTGATTCACGCCGGCACTGGCGGCGGTGAGCGCCGCGGCCGCCGCTTCCACCGCCGCTTTTTGCGCGTTGAGCATCGAGGCCGTCAGCGCGAGCAACGCGATCGTCCCGATGGTGCCGGCGGTGCCGCCGATGCC
The DNA here is from genome assembly GCA_903919625.1 of uncultured Verrucomicrobiota bacterium. Classification (GTDB taxonomy): domain Bacteria; phylum Verrucomicrobiota; class Verrucomicrobiia; order Opitutales; family Opitutaceae; genus CAIYUN01. Next base: position 6,179 of record CAIXIZ010000160.1, on the reverse strand, counting down.
GGCGACCGCGCCGACCGCGTGCTTCGGGAACATGTCCGAGATGCTCGTGTAGAGGTTCGACGACCAGCCCTGGTGGGCGGCCATCATCAGGCTGAGGATCAGCACGGCGACCCAGGGGTTCGTGACCGAGGTCGTCAGCATCACGGGCAGCACGCAGAGCACACAGATGAGCATGGCGGTCTTGCGTGCGCGGTTGACCGGCCAGCCGCGCTGGAGGAACGACGACGAGAGCCAGCCGCCGCCGATGCTGCCGCAGGCGGCCGTTAGGTAGATGATGAAAAAAGGCAGGCCGACCTTGCTGATCGAGATGCCGAAGTGGTCGCTGAAAAAGAGGGGCAGCAGGCTGATGCACCAGCGGAACATCATGTCGGAAAAAAATTTCCCCATGATGAACGACCAGGCCTGGCGCGTGGCCAGGATGTGCCCCAGCGGCATCATCTGCGTGACCGTGTCGGGCGGGTCGCTCTCGATGATGGCGAGCTCGGCGGGCGAGACCTGCGGGTGCTGCGCGGGCAGCCGGTAGAACGCGAACCAGAAAAATATCCACACCAGGCCGGAGCCGCCGATGGCAATGAACGTCCATTGCCAGCCAACGTTGAAAAAGAGCCACGGCGCGACCAGCGGCACGATCATCGAACCCACATTGCTGCCGGCATTGAAGAAGCCGGCGACGATGGCGCGCTCGCGGCGCGGGAACCACTCGGCGGCGGCCTTGGCGACGCCGGGATAGGCGCCGGCCTCGGTGATGCCGAGGAAAAACCGGGCCACCTTGAAGGTGAGAACCGTGGCCATGCCCGCGACCCCGAAGGTGGCCAGGCACCAGGCGGCGACTTTCACGACCGGCGCCGTGGCCATGCTGGCGTGCATCATGGACGCGATGCACCAGGCGGCGAAGGCGACGCCCAGACCGAGCCTTGTGCCGGCGCGGTCCAGCACCCGGCCGACAAAGGCCATGCCGATCGCATACGCGACCTCGAACCACAGGGCAATTTCGGCGACCTGGCCGCTGTCCCAGCCGAAGATTTTTTTCAGTTCCGGAGCGAGGAAGCCGAAAAGGGCACGGTCAACGTAGTTGATCGTGATCGCCGAAAACAGCAGCCCGCAGATCACCCAGCGAAAGCGGGTGGGGGGGCGGGCGGGGGCAGAGGCAGGGGCGGCAGACATGGGGCGGGGTGAGGGACGGAGGGGTGGGGCGGTGGCGGTTCAGGCCGGAGCGGGGGCAGGGGTGCGGCGGGTCTTTAGGTCGCGTTCAATGACATCGACCGTGGACTGGCTTAACGGGTAAACCCAGAGCATCAGGCCTTTCAGGCCGGCGAAGGCGGCCGGGATGATGGAGAAGGTGAGCGCGATGCCCCACAACGAATGGGCCGTCTGGGTGGCGTTGGCGACATAGCCGAATGCACCGAGCATGGACGGCAGCAACCAGCCGGCGACCACCGTGCCGAACTTGTTGGCAAAAAGGGTGGCCGAATACACCAGGCCGGTGGAGCGCCGGTTGAACTTCCACTCGCCGTAGTCGGCGACATCGGCGTACATCGACCAGACCAGCGCGGAGGCCGGACCCATGCACAGGAAGCCGAGGGCATTGATCCCCAGCTGCAGGCCAAAGTTCTCCTTGGGGATGAAATAGAAAGCGCCAAACGCGACTGCGGTCACCAGGGTCAGCAGGGTTGCGACCAACCGCTTGTCGGCGGTGCGGGCGACGAAACTCAGGCAGATGGCGCCCAGCATTTGCGCCAGCATGCCTGTAGAGAGGAAAAGGCTGGTGTGATCAAGGAACCAGAAGACCGGCTTGTCGTCGTAGCCGGACACATACTTCAGATAGTAGACCGCGGTGCCGTTCCGCAGGCCGATGAACGAAACTGAAAAGATGGTGGCGACCAGCAGGATCACCCACGGGCGGTTGTTGATCAGCTCGCCCAGCTCCCCGACGACATTGCTGCGCTGGTCGCGGGCCGGTTTCACCCGCTCCGTCGTCCAGGCAAAGCAGATCCAGAACAGCGCCACGGCGGCGACCGCAAAGATGGCCATCGTCCACTGGTAGCCGCGCAGCGGGTTGGCCGTGTGGCCCCCGGCGTCGAGCCCGCCGCCGAAATACAGCACCAGTTTTTTGACGAACAGCGTGACCAGCAGGCCGCCGCCAAAGGCGCCAATGAAGCGGTAGCTGGACGCCTGGGTGCGGGTGCGCGACGACGTGCTGATCACGCCGAGCAGCGACGAATAGGGCACATTGACCACCGAGTACGCCAGCATCATGAAGGCGTAGGTGGCGTAGGCATACACAATTTTGCCGTGGGCCGAGAGATCGGGACTGGCGAAAAGCAGGTAACCCGCCGCACCGAACGGCGCCGCACCCCAGAGGAGGTAGGGGCGGAATTTGCCCCAGCGCGACACGGTGCGGTCGGCCAGCAGCCCGATCACCGGATCAACCAAGGCGTCCGAGAGCCGGATCACCAGCGTCATCGTGGCCAGGACCGCCGTGGAGATGCCCCAGATGTCGGTATAGAAATTCGTCAGGAAAATGAGGACCGTCTGGTAAAAGAAATTCGAAGCGGTGTCGCCGAGCGCGTAGCCGATGTATTCGCGCATCGGCAGGCGCTCGTCCGGGGTAGGTGGCTGCGGCATAAGCCGAAAAAGCTGCGGCGGTGTCAGGGCTGCGACAAGCAATTAAAGAGACGGCACAAATGTGGCCAGCGCTGCTGCCCCGGTTTGGAGTTGTAGGCCAGGTCGTTGACCTGGCTCCGAAGCCCGGCCAGCTCAACGAGCCTGCCTACAACGCAACCAACCGCGACGAGGGCGTCGCGGCGCCATTATTGCCGATGGGTAGGGGTGTTGCCGGCCGACGCCCTTCCGGGCCGGGCGTCCGCAAGGAACGCCCCTACCGCTTGCGCGGATCGGCGCAGAAATCGCGCTCGCGGTAGTCGAACCAGTCGAAGTCCGCCGGATGCCTCATGCCCGAGAAATCCTGGCACGCCATGCCGACAAACGCCCCGGTGAAATTCGGCTGGCCGGGCGCGCTCGCCTCGTCGGACAGGATGCTGGCGTCGAACTGCAGCGGCAGCCAGTTCCAGTTTTTCTCCCCGGCCAGGCGATAGGCGAAGAGGAGCCGTTCCTGGTCGATCTCGGCGCGGAGTTCCACGGCCTTGCCGCCGGGAATCGGGATGGGCGCCGTGGTGGCATCGGCCGTTACATGGTTCGGCAGGCTGGACATGACCCGCAGGTGTTTGCCCGCTGTCTCGTCGTGGCTGATGTAGAAATAGTGATACTTTGAGCTGTTGTAATAGCACATCAGCCCGGCGAGCTGCTGGAAATGCTGCGGCTCGAATTCCACCACGGTCGTGACGCTGCAATGATGCGCCTGCTGCCGGCGGGCGACCAGTGCCTGCCGGAACAGGCTGCCCATCGTTTCGTGGCCGTAGAGCCGCAGTTGACCGGGCCGGGCGGTGAGGGAGAACAGCTCCTCCGGCCACGGTGAACGCAGCCACTGAAAATCTATCGGCAGCTGCGGCGAGTTGAAATCGGACCGGGCCGGCGTGGCGGGCCAGGGATGCGGCGGCAGCGCAGGTGCCACGGCCTCGGATTCCGCCAGGCCTTGCCCGTTGGTCGTGCGCAGCCAGCCGTCCTGGCCCCAGACCATCGACTGGATGGCGGTTTCGCGGCCGAGGGTGCAGCAGCCCCGGTTGCGCAACGGGCGGCCGCAGAGGTACACCATATAGGTCTCGCCGGCTTTGGTCTCAACGATGTCGGCGTGGCCGGCGCGTTGGAGCGCGACATCAGGGCGGTGGCGCGAAGTGAGGATGTAGGTGTCGGGGTGCAATTCGTAGGGGCCGGCCAGATGGCGCGAGCGCGCCATGGTGACGGCATGGCCCCACATGGTGCCGCCTTCGGCGGTGATCAGATAATACCAGCCGTCGCGCTGGTAGAGATGCGGTGCCTCCGTGAAACCGATGGGGGTGCCGGTGAAGATATTGGTGCGCGTTCCGACCAGCTTGCGCTCTTTGACGGAATATTCCTGCAGCACGATGCCGGCGAAGCGGTTCTGGCCGGGGCGGTAGTCCCAGAGCATGTTGACCAGGTATTTCCGGCCGTCGTCGTCGTGGAAGAGCGAGGGGTCAAAGCCGCTGCTATTGAGATAAATGGGGTCCGACCACTCGCCATCAATGGTCGGGCAGGTCACAAGGTAGTTGTGAAAATCGCGCAAGGAGACACCGCCCGCACCGCCCACACTCGTGCGGCCATAGCGCTTCACATCGGTGTAGATCAGGTGAAACAGGCCGTCGGCGTAAGTGAGGCACGGCGCCCAGATGCCGCACGAATCGGGGTCGCCAAGCATGTTGAGCTGGCTGGCACGGTTGAGCGGGCGCGTGAGGAGCCGCCAGTTCACCAGGTCGCGCGAATGGTAAATCTGCACGCCGGGATACCATTCGAACGTTGAAGTCGCGATGTAGTAGTCGTCGCCGACACGAACAATGGACGGATCGGGATTGAAACCGGGCAGGATGGGATTGCGGATGGTGGGCATGGGGGGAAATTTACGATTTTGGAATTCGGATTTTGGATTGAAAGCCGCGGGGTCTTGCAGGGGCGTTGCTGGCCGGCGCCCTGCTGGTTCCTCACTGGAACAGCTGCAGGTCGATGGCCTCGGCCATCAGTTTGTAACCGGCGGTGTTGGGGTGGACGTGGTCGCCGGTGAGGTCGCTGCGGATGATCAGCGGGTTTTGCGGGTCCTGGACGGCGTGTTCAAACTCAATCACCGCGTCGAAGGCCTTGGCGGTGCGGATCCACTGGTTGACGGCCTGCCGGGTGGCCTCGTTTTCCGGAGTGTCCTTGGTTGAGCGCTGAATGGGCAGGAGGGTGCCGCCAAAAACCTTGATCCCCCTGGCGTGCGCCCGGGCGATGACATCCTGATAGGCCGCGATGAGCTGCTCCGGCTTCACGTGTTCGTAGCTGATGTCATTGATGCCTTCGAGCACGATCAGATGGGTGACGTTGGGACGCGCGAGCACGTCGTCGGCGAAACGCTTCACGCCCGCCGGGCCGGCCTGGTCGGACGCCACGAGCCGGTTGGAGCCGATGCCCATGTTGATGACCGCAACCGGGGTGCCGTCGGGCAGCGCCGGCAGGCGTTTCGAAAGCATGTCCGGCCAGGAGGCGTTGGCATCCCGGGCGGAGGCCGAACCGTCGGTGATCGAATCGCCAAAGGCGACGATGACCTTGGTCCGTCCCGGCGCCATGACTTGCAGGCCGGAGATGAAGAAGACCATGTCAGTGTACTCCGGACCCACGTCAGTGATCCTGGGCATGGCCGCGCTGGCGCAATAATTGCCCAGCCGGGCAATATAAGCCGTCTTCAGGCCCGTCGGGTGAAAGGCGGTTGGTTTGAATGTTTCCGGAAGATAAACGCTGATCGCCACGTCGGCGTGTTGCGGCACGTTTAGCGTGACCGGGTCGCTCCAGCGTTCATCGCCGGGCGCGAGCGTGACCGAGGGTTTGCCGTCAAAAGTGAGCGTGCGGTCGGTTTCTGGAGCAATCTCGCTGCCCGAAAGTCCTCGGGCGTTTGTGCTGTTGCCCGGGGCGGGTCTCAGGGCGAGATGCGCGGCGCCAATCACAAGCGGGACAGCCTGGAATTTGTTGGTGAACTTCACCCGTACCTGCGAACCGGCCAGCTTGGAGAAAACAAAAAAACGCACCGTCGAGTCTGAGCCGAACGTCGGCACCGGATCAAGGGCGCCATTGCGCAGCGTGGGCAAAAAACTCACCGACCAGGCGTCGATCCATTTGGCCGCGGCCTCGGCAGAAGGAGGCGACACCATGGCGGGGGCGGACAGGCTTTTGGGCGGCGCGGGCTGGTCGGCGGCGGCGGCCTGGACGGTCGCAACGATGGCGGTAATGACACAGAGCAGCGCGATCGCCCACCCTGGCGGGTGTTGGACATGACGACGGCGGGATGACAGGATTTTCAACATGGCGGGGCGGGAATCACGACCGTGGCTGGCGCGCGCAAGCCCGGCAAACCCAAATTTCCCGGCCGGCCAACGGCAGGGCAACGCTGCCCCGGCGGACCGCATTCCTGGCCTGGGGATTTGACAGCCCGCCCAACACCACCAACCTAGGCGTCTCACACCGCCATGCCATACACCGAAGACCGCGCCGCCTGGTTTGAAGGCCAGGGCCATTGG
>CAIXIZ010000159.1 GCA_903919625.1 uncultured Verrucomicrobiota bacterium | reverse complement strand
GTGACCAACTGGCCTTTGCGTGGATGAAGGCGGCCGACGGTGAGGACGACGAGTTTGCCTTTGGCCGTCTTGCGGGCGGCACCACCCGAGGCAGGGGCAAAGCCGGCGCGCAGCGCACCGGGCGTGAGGAAACATTTGCCTTTGGCCTCCGGAAACCGCTCGCAAAGCAGATTTTGGGTGAAATGGGTCAGGGTGCTCACGCCAGTGGCGTGGCCCAGCAGGCGGCGCAGCAGCAGGCGGGTGACCGGGCGACGGTGGAGGCGGAGAATATCCGAGCCGTGAAAGGTCAGCAGCAGATGACGCGGGCGAAACGCCCGGAAGCCTTGCAACTGCATCAGGGCGAGCATGGGTCCCGGTTCGGGCAGCCAGACGGTGGCGTGACGCAGCAGCCGGCGGTGAATGACCATTTCGCGTGCCATCGCCCATTGGCAGGCCCAGCCATGGGTGCCACGCAGCGACAGGCGGCGCACGCGAAACGGCCAGGCCTGGGTTTGGTCGGTGCCGGACGGCGCGGCCTGGGCCCAAACCTCAATGGTGTGACCCTGTGCTGCCCCGGCCCGGGCGATTTCTTCCACAAAGGTGGCAATGCCACCACGTTTTGGAAAAAACTCATGGGTGAGGGCAAAGACGGTTGGCCGGGCTGGTTCAGCTGTGCTCATGCGAAAGGCACGCCATGCAAAACAGGGCGCGCAAGCGCAAGCAAGGCCCGTCCCCTCCCGGCCACAAGCCCCAATCTCCGTTTGGGTTCGCGGGGGAATAATTCATTTACAAGCGGACTTCGCGCCTTAACTCTGGCGCGTAAATGCCCGATCAAGCTCCTTCCCCCGGTGGTCCTGCTGCGCCGGTCTCCCGGCCGGCTGCGGCAGACAATGAGGCCGCGTTGCGCGACTCTTTGAAGCGATGCTCGTCGGCGACCGTCGAGGCCGCGGTGGCCTACCGTAAGCGCCATAATCCCGAACTGCTGCCCAGCATCATCATCGGCATTGTGGAGCGCTTTGTGGAGCCGGATCTGCGGGCGCGTCTGGGCTCGGGTGACGACGACCTGCGTTTTGTCGAGGATCTGGGGATCGATTCGCTCACCATGATGGAGATCGTCATGCTGGTCGAGGAGGTCGCCCAGCTGCAGATTCCCAACGAGGATCTGCGCAGTCTCCGCACCTTGAGCGATGTGAAAACCTATATCGACTGCCGGGCCCGCGGCTTGCCGCCACCCAAGCCGAGCAAGTTTTTCTCAATCGAGCATCTCGTGGCCCTCATGCCCATTCAGCCGCCATTTTTGTTTCTCAACGAGGCCTCGGTCAGCTCGGCCAGCGCATCGGCAAAATACCGGATCACCGGCCAGGAGTTCTTCCTGCAGGGCCACTTTAAGAACAACCCGGTCATGCCGGCGTCGATCATGCTGGAAGCGCTGGGCCAGCTTGGCGTCCTTTTCCTCCTGGAAGGCCATGTGGTGGCCGAGCCCGGCAAGGTCGTCGGCCCCGGCACGATTTATTTCACCGGCTGCGAGGGCGTGCGCGCCCACCGGGTTTGCAAACCGGGCGACGTGCTCACGCTCTCGGTCAGGCCCAAGCGCATGAAGCTGCCGCTCGCCACCTTTGAGGGCAGCATCCGCGTCGGCCAGGAAAAGGCCGTGCTGGCGGAGGAAATCACCCTGACCTACGGCTATGTCGAGGCTCCGCCACCCGAGGCTCCCCTGCCCGCGCCGGCCACAACCACGCACGGCACGAATGGCAGCCACGGTTCGCATGCGGCAAACGGCAGCGCGGGCACGAACGGCTCCGCTCATGGCACCCCCGGCGGATCCGCGCCCGAACATTTTAACCTCCCGGAAAATTGATCACCGGCGGCCTGGGCGGAAAAGCACGCGGACCGCTGAGGCCGGCTGACGAATTTTGGCCGCTGCCGCCGGTCGGCTGCATTTTTCGCTTTAATGCCGCGGCGGATTCCAGACGATGAGCCGCCTATCCGCGCCATGCCCAAAGTTTTCATCACGGGGATCGGTTTCATCACCAGCATTGGGAACGACGCCGCGGCGGTCGGGGAGAGCCTGCGCACCTTGCGCCACGGGATGGTGCGTTATCCACCGTTTGACCGGCCCGAGGTGCCGGTGAAAGTCGCCGCGCCGGTGCGGGAGTTCTCAACCGACGCCGCCGAGTGCGAGGACTGGACGCTGCCTGAGCGCTATCGGATCCGCCGTGAAGTGCTCCGCAGCATGGGCCCCTGTTCACTTTACGCCCATTGTGCGCTGCTCCAGGCCATCGCCGACGCGAAGCTGGCCGAGGCCGATGTTTCCGACGACGGCACCGGGCTCTACGCGGCGTCCGCCGGCTCACCCGCCATTCTCACGCGGCTCGTCAACCGGATGCATGAGCAGGGGGCGATGCGCTGTCCGCCGCTGGGCGTGGTGGCCAGCATCGCCGGCACCGTGCAGTTCAATCTGGTCGCCCATTTCAAGATCAAGGGGGCCTCCACCGGTTTCTCCTCGGCCTGCGCGTCGTCGTCGCACGCGGCAGGTTTCGCCTATGATGAGATTGCGCTCGGCCGGCAGCGGCGGATGTTGGTCGTTGGGGCGGAGGACGGCAACGTCGAGACCATCCTGCCGTTTGCCGGCATGCGGGCGCTGTCGCTCAACCCCGATCCTGACACGGCCTCGCGTCCCTTTGACGTTGCACGCGACGGTTTCGTCGGCACCGGCGGGGCCACCGTGCTGGTGCTGGAGAGCGAGGCCGAGGTGAAGCGCCGGGGAGTGACGCCCTATTGCGAGATGCTGGGCTGGGGGCAGGCGTCCGACGGGCACAATGTCGCCATCTCGCATCCGGAGGGCGACGGCCTGGCGCGGGCCATGCGCCGGGCGCTGGCCGCCGCCGGCTGCACCGCGGCCGGGGTTGATTATGTCAACGCCCATGCCACTTCGACGCCGATTGGCGACATCTCCGAGTGCCGGGCGTTGCTCGCGGTGCTGGGTTCGGAGGCGTCACGGATTGCGGTCAGCAGCACCAAGGCGCTGACCGGCCACGGACTGTCGCTGGCCGGGGCGATGGAAACAGGCTTTTGCGCACTCGCCCTGCGCGACGGGTTTGTCCCCGGCTCGGCCCATATCCGCCAGCTGGACCCGGCGGCGGCGGGACTGAACATTCGGCGGGAAACGCGTCCGGCCGCGCTCCGGGTCGTGCTCAACAACAGCAGCGGCTTCGGAGGTGCGAACGTCTGTCTCGTGCTGCAACGCGCATGAGCCCACGCCTCGTCGACCTCTATCCCACGGCCTTTGTCACCGGCGCAAGCACGGGACTGGGACGTGCCTTTGCCGAAATGCTGCTGTCCGAAGGGGTGCGGGTGTGGGGCACGGCGCGGGACACGAGCCGGCTGGCGCCACTCGCGGAACAGGGCAACTTTCAGCCGGTTGCGCTGGAACTGCGGGACGGGGTGGCCGCCGGGCAAGTTTTTCACCAGGCCGATCAGGCCGCGGGCGGATTTGCCCTCGTGATCAACAACGCCGGTTACGGGGTGTTTGGCGATTTTACGACGACCGAATTCGCCGTCTGGCAGGAGCAGCTGGAGGTGATGCTGGTGCATACCGCCCGGTTGTCGCACGCCGCTTTGCGGGGGATGCGGGCGCGCCGGCAGGGGGCGCTCGTCAATATTTCCTCGCTGGCGGCGGAATTCCCCCTGCCGTTTCAGAGCGCCTACAACGTCGCCAAAGCCGGCCTGACCGCGCTCAACGAAAGCCTCATGATCGAGACTGCCGGCACCGGAGTGATCGTGCTCGACGTGCGCCCGGGTGATTATCGCACGGACTTCGAAGGCGCTGTCCGCCGGCCTCCGGGCGGGACCACACCGGCCATGGGCCGGGCGTGGGCCGCATTTCGGCGCCTGATGGAGTCGGGACCGCCGCCGGCGCACGCCGCCGCCGCCCTGCGCCGGGCGTTGTTGCGCCGCCGCAGCGGTACGGTGCGGTGTGGCCGGTTTTTCCAGGCGGTCGTCGCGCCGTTGCTCGCCCGCTTTGGTTCGCTGCCGCTCCGCCGTCGGATCCAGGCCAGCTATTTCGATCTCTCCTGATCCATGTCAAAAATCCGCATCCTCGTCCTCACCTCCAGCACCGGCGCGGGCCATGATGCACGCGCGGAGGCGTTTGCCGAGTGGTGTTTTGAACTTTACCGGCATGACGTGGACGTGCGGATCGAGCAGATGTTGGAAAAATCCTCCGCGATCGCCCGGGCCGGGGTGAATTTCTACAACTGGATCCAGCGGCGCGCCCCGTGGATGCACAAGGGGTTTTATGCGGTGGTTGAACTGCTCAGCCTGCTCAACCGCCGCTCCGTCACGCTGGGGCGGGCCTATTATGAGGGGGTGCTGCGCGATTTTCAGCCGCATCTGGTCTTCAGCGTCCACGACTGCCTGAACCGCGGTTATTTTCAGCTCGCCCGCAAGATTCTCAGGACGGAGCGGGTGCGGTGCGCGACCTATTGCGGCGAGTTTTCCGGCGGCTGGGGCTACAGCATCAACTGGATTGAGCCGTCGGTGGACCGGTATTTTTCCCGGACCGACACGGCCGCCGACTACGCGATCAAAAAGGGTTTGCGGCCGGACAAAAGCCGTGTGCGGGGCCACCTCATGCCGCCCCGGGCGTTTCGGGAGGTGATCGGTCCGGCGGAGCAGGGGGACTTCCGGGTGCGCCGGCTGGGTTTGCGGCCGGACCTGTTTACGGTGTTCCTGACCACCGGGGGCAACGGGGCGAATGATCATCTCGATCTGCTCCCATTTCTGCTGCCCCATGCCGACCGGCTGCAGGTGATCATCGTCTGCGGACGCAACCACGACACGTACAATGCGCTGGTGCACTGGCGGTCGCAAAATCCGAAGCTGAACTGCCACCTCGAGGGCTTCAGCGAAATTGTCCACCTGCTGCTGCAGGTGAGTGATGCGGTCGTCACGCGCGGCGGCACCACCACGTGTGCAAAGGCGTTGCATTTCAGCTGCCCGATCATGTTGAACGCCCTGGGCGGACTGATGCCACAAGAGGAGCTGACCTGGAAATATTTCCGCAACGGCGGGGCGCCGCGGCTGAATTCCGCGATGGATTTTGGCGTGATCATCAACCGCTGGATGACGCAGCCGGCCAGTTACCGGGAACAGCGGGAGCGTTTCCTTTCGCTCCGCTACGTCTCCGAGCCGACCTTGCTGATCCGGGAACTGGTGGACCTCGGCGGAGAGGGAGCCGACCTTGCCCTGGCGCCCCGCCCATTTTCTCCGCTGGCCTGACAAGTTGGGTTGCGCTTTGGCCGGCGAGGCCCAATTTGGCCCCATGCAAAACGATGCCGTGCCGGTCACTGTCAAAGGCGTGATGCCCACCGCCAACGGCTGTGCCGTGTTTCTGGGCAATGATGACAAAACCTTCGTCATCTATGTGGATCACGCGGTCGGCAACGCCATCCAGATGACCTTGGCCGGGGTGAAAAAAGAGCGTCCCCTGACCCACGATTTGATCGGCCACCTCCTGCTGGGGCTCGGCGCGCATCTCGAGCATGTGGTGATCAACGATGTGAGCGGGGGGACTTTTTTTGCCCGGATCCTGCTCCGCATGGAAAATGAGCTTGGCCGGAAAATCGTCGAGGTGGATGCCCGGCCCAGCGATTCCATTGTGCTGGCGCTGCAGCACCAACGGCCCCTCTTTGTGGCGCGCAAGGTCCTGGACACCGTGGAGGACATGACCGAGATTCTGGAGCGGGTGCTCAAACAGCAGGCCGACGAGGCCGGAAAGACGGACGAGGACAAACCCAAGCCGCCTGACGAGGACGAGGAAAAGACCTGAGCCACGCGGGCTTGCGCGCCATGCTCCCTGCCGTTTTCCCCGCATTGCCGCCCGGCCTGCAACCCGGCCAGCCGCTGACGGCGCTCGCGCCGATGCAGGATGTGACCGACCTGGCGTTCATGCAGGTCATCGCGCACTATGGGGCGCCGGATTATTTTTTCACCGAGTTTTTCCGGGTGCATGCCCAGTCGCAGCCTGAGAAGCATATCCTCCGCTCGATTGACGAGAACCGCACCGGCCGCCCCATCTTTGCGCAGCTCATCGGGGAGGATCTCGGCCACCTGGCCCGCACCGCGGCGGCGCTGCTCCGGCACCCGGTCGCCGGCATCGACCTCAACCTCGGCTGTCCCGCGCCCAAGGTCTACAAAAAGAATGTCGGGGGCGGCCTGCTGCGCGATCCCGTCCGCATCGGGGAAATTCTCGCCACCCTGCGGGCCGCCGTGACCGGGCGCTTCACCGTGAAAATGCGCATCGGTTTCGACGACGCGGCGCATTTTGACCGCATCCTCGACCTCGTCAACGAGCACCGGGTTGACCTGCTCAGCGTCCATGGCCGCACGGTGAAGGAGATGTATCGCAGCGAAGTTCATTATGATTACATTGCCCGCGCCGCCGCCCGCGTGCGCTGCCCGGTTCTCGCCAACGGCAACATCACCTCCGCCGCCCGTGCCGCCGCCGTGCTTGGCGG
>CAIXIZ010000158.1 GCA_903919625.1 uncultured Verrucomicrobiota bacterium | reverse complement strand
GGAGCGGTTTGGGGTGTAAGGAGCATCAGCGCGATGCCCGCCAGCAGCACAAACCCCGAGTAAAACGTCCCCCCGGCTCACGCCCAGGATGAGTGCGGCGTCGGGCTCGCGGAACAATTCGCCGAACATCCGCACCAGCGCGTAGCCGGTCAGGAACTCACCCGCCAGCCGGCCGGGCTGGCGGATCGTCACTGCGGTGCGCCAGTAACGCCATTGCACAAACGCGAGCAGCAGTGCGCCTTCCAGTGCGGCTTCGTAAAGCTGTGAGGGATGGCGGGGCATCGTGCCACCTCCGGTGTTGGAAAAAATGACCGCCCAGGGCACGGTGGCCGGCTTGCCCCAGAGTTCGCCATTGATGAAATTAGCCACGCGGCCAAACAGCAGACCCAGCGGCGTCACGGAAGCGACCAGGTCGCCGAGCCGGAGAAAGGGCACCTTGCGCCGCCCGGCGAACCATGCGATCGCCAGCGTCACGCCAATGAACCCCCCGTGCGACGCCATGCCTCCGTCCCAGATACGAAAGAGCGCAAGTGGGTCGGTCAGCAGCGTCTTAACCCCGTCGTAGAGGAGAAAATATCCCACCCGCCCTCCGGCCGCCACCCCGATCACCAGCATGAACAGGAAGTCGTCCACCGCCTCGCCCGTGAGCGGCGCGCGACCGGCCCGTGCTGCCGCCCGCAACAGCCACCAGCCGCCGACAAAGCCGAGCACATAGGCGAGGCCGTAATAGCGGATGCCAATATTGTCCGTAAAGCGGATGAGAAACGGGTTCAGGTTGTGAACCCAGTAGGCGAGCGGGAAATTCAATGGCGAAAGGGGTGGGGGAGGGACAGGGAATGCTGGCGAAACCCACCTTTACGGTTGTGGCGGGGTCCGGGCGCGCGGGCCAACCCAAAATGCGCGGCCGGGCAGGCGGGATTTGCCCTTGACCAGCGCGCGCTGGCCGGTTGCCTCAACCCTTCTCGTATTCAACCCTAACCCTTGCCCATGAAACTACGCCCGCTGCTCACGGTTCTTCTGACCGCCACCTCCCTGCCCTTTTTCGCCGGCTGCTCCACGCTGATGAATCTGCGCGCACCGGATACCAAAGTGACCGCGGAGCCGGCTGGGGCCTCCGCCGCGGTGGATGGCAGCAGGGCCGCCGCCACCCCGCTCAAAGTCCAGCTGATGCCCAACAAAAGCCACACGGTTTTTGCGTCCAAGGATGGTTTCGACCGTGCCGCTGTCGTCCTTTTCCCTGCCACGACGGACAACCCCTCACCGCGCCAGTATCAGTGGGGCAGGGGCCAGGATCTGGCCGAGGTCACCGATGTGCCTTCTTTGCGCGTCCAGTTCTCCCTCAAACCTGTCCTTCCGGCGGGTGACCGGCCCGAGGCGTTTTCTGAGCTGCTGACCCGGGTCAAACAGGCTGACGAGCTCAAGAAACAGGGCAAGGTGTCGGCCGACGAGCGCAACTATCTCGTGAAACAGATCGAGAAATTTTACTCGATGACGAAGTGAGCGGCCGTGGCCGCCTGCCTCCGGTTATGCCAGCCATCCGTTGCGCATGAATCTGCCCTCCCGTCTCAAGGTTTTGACGGCCGGCATCTTGCTGGCCGGTTGGACGGGCTGCTCATCGCTGGCCAAATTGCACGACACCCGCCTCCATGTGGTCACCTCACCCGAGGCGGCCACCGTGGTCATCGACGGTCAGGGCGCCGGAGCCGGACCCTTCCACGCCAGCCTGGCGGCCTCGCGGCCTCACACCATTGTCGCCCGAAAAGTCGGGAGTGAAAAAGCGGCCGTTGTCGTCCTGCCTGCCACCAGGCAGGAGGCCCAGCGCACGCTGGGCTGGGGAGTCGGCGTGGAGCTTACGGAAGACTGTGGCTGCTCGCCCGGGGAAATCACCCTCGCCCTTAGGCCGGCCTATGCCGCTTCGGCCCGGCCCGACGCATTTGCGGAACTCACGGCCAATCTCGCCCAGGCGGACAAACTTCAGGCCGCCGGCCGGCTGTCGCCGGAGGAACATGGTTTTTTGGTGAGGCAGATCGCTGAATTTTACGCGCCTTGAGCAAAATTCCGCCCGCTGGGCGGGTCATGCCGCCGGGTGTCCTCTCCCCGCATGGTTTCCCGCACTTCCGGCTTTGCATTGTAATCACGTTTGAGGGAGGCAACCTCCGCTCGCATGAATCAGGCATCCCTAGGGGTTATTTTTGACTGGGACGGGGTCATCATCGACTCGTCCCAGCAGCACGAAATGAGCTGGGAGCGGCTCGCCGCCTCGGAGCGGCGGACCTTGCCCGCCGGGCATTTCAAGGCGGGATTCGGCAAAAAAAATGAGTGGATCATCCCGGAACTGCTTGGCTGGTCGCGTTCGCCGGCGGAAATCCACCGGCTGTCGCTGCGGAAAGAGGAATTATACCGGGAGATCATCGTCGAGCGCGGCCTGGAGGCATTGCCCGGAACCCACGAGTTTCTGATGCGCCTTTACGACGCCCAGGTGCCGTGCTGCATCTGTTCCTCCACGCATCGGGAGAACATTTTGACGATACTTGATGTGCTGGGATTTGCCGGGCTGTTTGGCGGCATGGTCACGGCGGAAGACGTGACCCTGGGCAAGCCGCACCCGGACGTGTTCCTGCGTGCGGCCGCCACCATCGGCCGTGCGCCGGCGCATTGTGTGGTGTTCGAGGACGCGTTAGCCGGCATCGAGGCGGCGCGGGCGGGTGGCATGAAAGTCGTGGGCGTGGCGACGACCCACGGACCGGAAATGCTGGCCGGCAAGGTGGACCGTGTCGTCCATCGGCTGGACGAGCTCAGTATCAAGGATCTGATGGAATTACTTTGAAGGTGGAAACCAGGAAGCCAAGAATGACGGCATGGAACAGGAGGAATGGACCGGAAAAATAATCGGTGCGGCCATCCGCGTGCATCGCGACCTGGGG
>CAIXIZ010000157.1 GCA_903919625.1 uncultured Verrucomicrobiota bacterium | reverse complement strand
GGCCTGTCCGACCGCGGCGCCTCGATCCGCATGCCGGTCAACTTCATCGCCAACGGCTACAAGGGCTACCTGGAGGACCGCCGGCCCAATTCCGCCGCCGACCCGTATCTGGTCGCCGGCCGCATCGTGAAGACCTGCCAGAGCGTGCCCACCAAGTAACCGGCCCACCTTTGCGTCCGTTTTGCCCGGCGTCACCCTCACGGGGTGACGCCGTTTTTCTGGGCGCCCACCCTGGCAGGGGCGGCCTGCCCGACCAATGCAGTGTCACGTATTAAGTGACACTTTTACAATGCTCCCCCGGTCTCCCCACCCCTCATGCACCCCTGCCTAGTGTCACGTATTAAGTGACACTTTCCCTCCTCCCCGCTGCTCTCCCAGTCTCTACTCACCCCCATGCGCATCCGCCCATTGTCACTTATTAAGTGACTCTTTTACAATGCCACCTGCTCCGGTTTATGCCGCGATTCGCCTGGGGGTGAGGGCAGGGGCGCATTGCCAGGGTCAGGCGGAATGTCCCCACCCTGCAGGCCATCGTTCCCCCCTGCCTTTTCCCATCCAGACTCGACAACCACCGCCTGTCCGGCACAAATCCTCCCGCTCCATCGCAACCCCACCCCAGCATGACATTCCTCTCATCCTTCTGCCGGCTCACCGTCTGCGCAGCGTTCACCGGATTCGTACTCATCGGCAACTCCTCCGGCCAGACGGCCGCCTCATCACCCACCGCTGCCGTTCCCACCAAAACTGTCACCGCCGCAGCCCCGGCCACCAGCCCCTTCGAGAAGAACGTGCTCGCCTATGAGGCCGCAGACAAAACTTCCCCGCCGCCCAAGGGCGCGATCCTGCTCGCGGGAGACTCCCAGTTCTTCCGCTGGAAAACCTACGCCGAGGATCTGGCGGGTTACACGGTCATCAACCGGGGAATTGATTCTCTCCAAACCTCCGACCTGCTGCAGTTCACCGACCGTCTCATCCTGCCCTATCAGCCCCGCCTGATCGTCCTCCATATCGGCGGCAACGATGTGCATACCGGCAAATCGCCTGAACGCGTGCTGGCGGACTTCAAGGCTATTGTCGCCAAGGTCCGGGCGGTCATGCCAGGCGTGCCGATCATTTACAGCAGCCTTACGCCCGGACCTGGCCGGTGGGACGAGGCCGACCGGCGCGTCGTCGCCAACCAGGTGGTGCGGGCGTACATCGCCACGCAAAAAAACCTCCAGTTCATCAACCTCTGGGACGCCATGCTGACTCCCGACGGCAAGCCCCGCGAAGACCTGTGGGTGGAAGACCGCATCCACCCCAATCACGCGGGCTACCTGATCCGGATAAAACTCATGCTTCCGCTGCTGGGGGCACCGGACCGGAAAATGGCGGAGCCGGTGCAGCGGTGAAGTTTCCCCGCGGACCGCGACGGGCTCACGCCAGCCCGCAGGCTTTGCGGGCACGGGCCAGCACATCGCCAGCGGTGGCACGGGCCCGTTGCGCGCCGTCCCGCAGGACTTTTTCCACGTAATCTGGGTTGGCCGTCAGCTCGGCACGGCGGGCACGGGCGGCGGCGAAATGGTCCCAGTATTGCGCAAACAGCGTCTTCTTCAGATCGCCATAACCCAGGCCGCCGGCCCGGAGACGGTTTTCATGGTCCAAGGCCACCTCGGCCGGCGCGACCAGTTTCAGCAGCTGGATGGCGAGATTCTGGTCCGCATCGGGCTTCGGTTCGGCCGGCGTTCGCGAATCCATGACGATTCCCATGATTTTTTTCCGCAGGGTCTTTTCGTCGCCGAACAGCTCGATGGTATTGCTGTAGCTTTTGCTCATCTTCTGGCCGTCCAGCCCGGGGATTACCGCGCTTTCGTCACGGATTCTCGGCTCCGGCACGACAAAGGTCTCCCCATAGGTCAGATTAAACTTGATGGCGAGATCCCGCGTGATTTCCACATGCTGCTTTTGATCCCGGCCAACGGGCACAATGTTTGAGTTATACAGCAAAATGTCAGCGGCCATAAGAACCGGATAGGCAAACAGGCCGAAGTTGGGCGTGCGACCCTTGGCCACGGCGTCTTTGTAGGCGTGGGCGCGTTCGAGCAAGCCCATCGGGGCCATGGTGCCGATGATCCAGGTCAGCTCGGTCACTTCCGGGACGTCCGACTGGCGAAACAGCACCGTGCGCGCGGGGTCCAGCCCGCAGGCCAGCCAGTCCAACGCCACTCCCAGCGTGAACTCAAGGCGCTGGCGCGGGTCAAACAGCGACGTCATCGAGTGATAGTCGGCGATGAAGTAATACGCCTCGCCCTGATGCTGGAGATCCAGCGCCGGCTTGATGGCGCCAAAATAATTGCCGATATGCGGGATGCCGGTGGGTTTGATGCCGGTGAGGATGCGGGGCATGGGAGGTTTCGTGGGAGGTCTTGCCTGCGGCAGGCTCAGTCGCGGCGGGGCAGCAGCGTCACGGTCGTGCGCATTTTGGCAATGGTGCTGGCCGGAAGATACCCGCCAAAGGCGACGGCCGGCATGATCAGCGCCCGCGGGCCGAGCACCGTGCCGGGATTAAGCACCGCATTGCAGCCGACCTCGGCGTGGTCGCCCAGGATGGCCCCGAATTTTTTCAACCCGGTGTCCACCACCCCGTCCGGCAGCCGGAGGGTGACGGACTTTTGGTCCAGGCGCAGATTGGACAGGATCGCGCCTGCGCCCAAGTGAGCCCCATTGCCGAGCACGGAGTCGCCGACATAGCTGAAGTGCGGCACCTGCACGCGGTCGAGCAGCAGGCAATGCTTGAATTCGCACGCGTTGCCCAGCACACAGCCCGCCCCCACGATGACCTGGCCGCGGATAAATGCGCCGGGCCGGATCTCCGTTCCCTCCCCGATCCAGGCCGGGCCAATGATGGTCGCCGTGTGCGGCAGGCGCACGGTCGGATGGAGATAAACCGGCCCCGTGATTTGTACGCCGGAACCATGGGGCGGCAGCGGCTCGGCAAACGCCCGGGCCGCGAGTGCCGGCACGATTTCACGCAGCCAGTCCCACGGCGCGGCGTCGGCACGAAAGTGCGGCGCGAACTCCGCGAGCGAGGGCGGCAGGGTGAAGAAATCAGAGGCTTGCATGACGTACGCCAGTTTCTCTAAACCAAAAAGTCGCGGAGGAACAGCGGCTTTTTTTGGCGATCTGCTTGCGGGCCACAGGGCTGGCCCTGCTTGTCCCCGGGCGGTCAGGCTCTTCCATATTCGGCCGTGAAATCAACTCGACGGAATGCCGGGGATGCAACAGCCTCTCCGCAGAACTTCATGGCCAGCCCGCCCTTTACCCCCGATCCCCAGTACCCACGGCGCGAGTTTCTCAAACAGGTGGCCGCTGCATCGACCCTCGCCGCTCTCCGCACCTCCGGTTCCGCCGCCGAACCCACCCCCGCGCCCGCCCGGGCGGCCACCCCGACCGTCGCCCCGCGCTTTGTCGGCATTCAAATGGGGCCGCACTCCCTGCTCGATGAGGGCATCGAACACACGCTCGACCTCATCAAGGACACCGCCGGCGTCAACGCCGTCTTCACCTATTCGCACGCCTACAATGGCGATGTGCTCAAGCCCAACCAGGCCAACGATCATGGCGTGCCCCTCCGCGACAACCGCAACCGCAACCTGCCGCTGATCTGACCGTGAACACGGAACACCTGCCCCACCGGGTGGGTGTTCCGGTTTCGGCCACCCCACGCCACGTCACCGCCACATGAAGCT
>CAIXIZ010000156.1 GCA_903919625.1 uncultured Verrucomicrobiota bacterium | reverse complement strand
CGGCGTTGAGGAGGGAGGCCAGCTGCTGGGTGAAAATGGCCAGATCGCCCAGCGCGAGCTTATAGTTGAGGGCCTTTTTCTCCACGGCCTTTTGCTTGGCCAACGCCTGCGCCGCCTTCAGGTTGGGCCGGTTGCCGCCACCGCCCTCGGCGCGGGGCGACGGCAGCTGGCTTGGCGGAGAGGAAGAAATAAAAGCCATCCTGCGAGCAAAGGAGGGTCTCCGCCGGGCGCAATCACTTTTCGGCCGGCGACCGGACGGACCGAGCCGAGGCTTGACCCGGACGCGGCAGTCGAAATGGTGGGGTGGCTGTAGCTGCGGTCGTAGTTTAGAGGTAAAACCTCTGCCTTCCAAGCAGGTGTCCCGGGTTCGATTCCCGGCGACCGCACCAATGAGAAAACTTAAAATAATGCTTTTCTTGACGTATTATTGACTCCAGATTGTACCCCTGATGAAAACCAAGCAGGTCAAGGGGGCTGGCGGCAAAAGCCATCTGGAGTTGGTTGAGGGCTCTAACGTGGTCAAAATCTACGCGGGTATGGCTGCCCCGAACAGACTCTGTAAGCTGCAATAGATAGCAGCCATCTTCGGACTAGTTGTCTCCTGCCCCGCGCAGGTCTGGAGTGCAGAAGAAACCAAGCCCTTGACCGCAAATTCCCTGTCAACGCTGCCGCCTTTCGTCATTCGACCCGAGGGGGTGATCTCAGTGAATGCTCCTTCAGCCCAGCCCATTCAAATCGAGGTTCAAGCCAGGTTCTTAGAGATCAGTCTGGACGACCTCAATGCATTGGATGCCAGTCAGTATGGAGTTACGCTTCCGGCTATGGCGATCACCGATAGTCTTGAGGAAATTGCGCCTACTGATGATCCCTTCGCTCCCAACGAGCATCCTAGGCCGAGTGGGGCGAGTAAGCCGCCTGCGATATTTCGGGTCGGGATGCTCGATCCTCAACAAGCCAGGTATATCAACGCCGGAGCCTACACCTTCGAGCACAAAACCAACCTGTTCAAACGCCGGGACGTCGATTCGACGGGCCACGACGGACATAAAACAGCGATCGCCCATGATGTTATATCGGGGGTTGAGGGTTAATTGCGCCCCGCCAGCCCCGCGGTGGCATCCATCAACCCATGTAGGGCCTGGGTGCGCGCCGGAAGTAACGGGAGGTTGCCCTTCAGGGCTTCCGTGAAACCGTTGAACAGCGACCAGACATTCCGGGGCTGGAAGGCAGCCATGGTCGGCCGGCGCCATTCGTTGATGACCTTCGGGAGGGTCGAAACGGGACAAACGCCCACATCGACCGCCCGGATCATGAGGTCATGGGCCTGGGTGTCATCCAAGGCCGTTTCCCGGTAACGGGCAATGCGGGTGTCCTGGGCATGCCAACGTTCCGTCAGTTGTCCGACGGCGCGCTCGGTCAGCATGGGCAGATCCCGGACAATATTGGCGGTGTGCTTGCGGTTCAGCTGCACCTCGCCGGAAAACGCCAGGTTGTCGCAGACAAACACCGACCAGCCGACGACCAGCCCGGCCGGGAAACGCTTGTCATGGCTGTTGCGCAGGCCGAGCACCCACGAATAGTCGGGGGAAGCGTGGCCGTTCTGCACCTGCAGCAGGCCGAAATACCGGGCGCCGCAGTGGGTAAGGGCATGGGCCTGGCTAACCACCGTGAGCCGGGAGAGATTCAGGGCGTGCTCGACTTGCTCGACGAGCCGGTGATGGGGGATGGGCGTCCACGTTTCCGTGGCGATGGGGGTGGGAACATGCGGGAGCGCGGACCGTTCGACGGACTTGGCTCCGCAGTGGAGGATGAGGTTACATTTGTTCATGAGAGGAGGATTGGTGCGAAAAAGATACGGCGAAGGCCGCGCTCCCAGTTACGGGAAACGCGGCCTTCACCGGTTGGTTACGGGTTTACATTTGTTAACTGTCGACTGACGGAACGCGCCCGGCCGAGGCCGCACGCGGAATTAGCTAGGCCTGGCGGGAGTCTGTAATTACAGACTCGGGGCGGTTTTCCGTAAAAACGGAATGCCGGGAGTCTCCTTTTGGAGACTCGACCCGGTAAGGAGCGGGATCCTCGGCGACCAGCCGGGTTTCTTCGGCCAAATCTGCCGGATCGGCTGGTTCGCCCGGCTGCCCATCAGGCTGACCGAACACCTCCTCCAGCCGGGAAAGGCCGAATTCGATGAGGCGGTCAGCCACGCGGGTCATCGGCTGGCGGTAACGGCGCCCCAGGCGGTAAAGCCTCGGGCTATGCTGGCTGATGTCGGGAGAATACATGACATCAGACCTCGACGGTGCGCAGTGCCCGGATGCTCTTCCTGAGCCCCTCATGTTCGCGTTCCAGCGACTTATGGTCACGGGCGACGTCCTTGAGGGTGGTCACGAGCTGGGCCAGCGACCCGGTGAGGGTCCGGAGCACCTCGCGGGTTTGCCCGAGCTGTTCGAGCGCGACATCGAGACTGGCCGGAGGAGGAGTGCCTGCCGTGGCAAGCCGGTTGACGGGAGCAGGCGTTTCGGCCTTGGGCCGGGTATTGAATGTGGAGGGCATGGGTTGAGAACTGTCGTTGATGGGTTGAGTTTCTGAGACGGGAACAGGAACAGCCGCCGGAGCGGCCGGAGTTGCTGGCGAGGCAGGGGCTGAGGCAGCGGGCGTCGAAGTGTCATCACGGACGGGCATCCACAGATGGGTTCTCGGACCGGAACGCATGAGGAGCGGGGTGACACCGTCCCGGATTCGCAGCTCGCGGAACCCCTGGGCCAGGGCCGTGACGAGGAAGCCCCGGTTGAACTTGCAGGCCACCGCACCCCCTTGGGTTGTGGTTGTCGGCAAATCAATCGTGACCTCCGCACCTGGCTTGCCGACCTGCATGCCGGCAAAACCGTCCTTCACCCGCAGCCGCACGGGGGAATGCTCCTCCTTGTTGCCCGGCAGCTTCGGTAGCACCCGCTGTAGCCGGGTCGCATCCTCTTCGGAAAACACGATGGCGGTTCCCGTGTTGTCCACGGTGGGCACCACTTGTTTCCAGTTGGGATACTGACCGGCAATAAGGCTCGAAACCCACTGCCACGGCCCCTGGCGGAGTGCGACATGGGTCGGCACATCACCGCCACGCAGGAGGAGTTCGGTCGCTTTATCGGCCGCGAAGACCTTCCAGCAATCGCTGGTGCGGAAGATGATCCCCGACTCAGGCAGGGTCAGGGCCAACGAATTGGAGGCATACAGCTGGCGGCCGTTGGTGGCGACGACATGGGTCGGGGTGACGAAGACTGAGTTGAGGATGTACCGGGTTGAGTCGGTGGAGGCGGCTGACTGTGCCTCGACCAGCGACCGGATGAAGCCCGCCGGCGTCGGCTGTCCTTCGGCCGGGAATTCCGGGACGGCAGGATAGTCGGCCACCGCCAATGTCGGCAGGAGGTGGGTGATCTTCGAGCCGCCGGCGACACAGCTGAGGGTCCAACTGCCCGTGTCATCAGCGAGGGTCAGCTCACCGTCGGCTTGTTTTGACGCCTCGTTGAGCAGGTCAAACGGGACGAGCAGTGACGTTGTCTGGTCATTGGCGATCTCACCCGTGTAGATGAGGGCTTCGTCCAGGGTCGAACCCGTGACGGTCAGTTTACTCGGCGACACCGCCAGGCAGAGGCACTTCAGGATGGGCAGACTGGACTTGGCGAGCTTGAGCGGACGGAAACCGGTGACGAGTAGGGTCACCAGGGAGGAGGGAAGTTTGATGTTCATATGTGTTGATGTTGATGGCTAGAAACGAAAACGCCCCGGGGGTGAGCCGGGGCGTGGTTGATTGAATGGTTGTGGATCAGGCGACGGCGGCGGTCGGTACCTGCGCCACGCGACCAGAGCGGCCGCAATGACTGCCAGGGTGAACCATCGTCCCTCGCCGACAAAAACACCGATGGCAAAACCACCGATGGCATACGGGATGGGAGTCTTCATTTGCGGATTTGCCCGACGGCATACCCAAGTGCCGCTAGGAATATCCCAGCGGCCAAGAGCATGAACGGGCTGATGATTTGCTGAGACTGACGGACTAGCACCGGTCCCCACAAAAGCGGGGTGACGATTGCTCCGGCGATATAGGCCAGCGCGCAGCCGACGAGGAGACGGAGGAGGAATGGCATGGCTCATTTCCTCCGATTTCGACTGGCTAGAACCAGGGCTGCGCCACCGAGGGCAGAACAGATGACGGCCGCACCGCCGACGAACTTGAGGGCAGACGCCAGTTGCGGTGCATCCACCGACACGGGCGGCTGGGCCGGGCAACCACCGAGCAGGGCGAGCAGGGCCACCCAGCCGAGTAGGTAGAGCAGGCGAAGGGAACGGGGGCTCATGGGACGCCTCCTTTCCAGCGGGAGCATTCGGCGCGATATGAACACCAGGAGCAGTGCTGCCCGGGTGATGGGTAGTACCTTTCATTTGCCACTTCCGTTGCGTAGACCGCGACCAATTTGGCGAACCGGTCGCGTTGCACCACGGTCGGGGCAGGCGAACGATGGACAATCACCCGAGGCGACTTGAGCTTGATGAGGAACACCAACTCGCTGCCGGGTGATGGTTCTCCGGTCGCATCCTCAATGAGGAGGGCTTACGCCGTCAGCTGGAGTTCGTGCTGCCAGGCTTCGAGGGCCAAGTCGGGAGTCGACCCCACCGTCTTGTAATCAGTGGTTGTCCCATCGGCCTTGACGAGGTCGATGATGCCGAGGACCGGCAAGGCCACCCCGGGAATCTCGGCCGTGACCTTCACCTCGACCCCCATGGGCTGCGGTTCGATCACCTGCTGCTGGTGGATGAGGAACGCCGTCAGTACGGCTTCGCCCTTCACCCGGGCAGTCGCTTCTTCGTCGAGGCCATCCCAGAGGACCGTTTCCTCCGGGTGGTCAAACGCATGGCCGTAGGCTGCCAGCACGGCAGGCTCGGTAGCATCACCGCCGCGCCACTTCGCCTTGTTGTAATGCTGCAGTCCCGCATGCACCGCCCGTCCGAGGTGGAGGTTCGGGCTTTGCGGCCGGGGCAACGCCAGCACCTTCTCGAAGTAAAACTTGAGCCTGCAGGTGAGGAAAGACTTGAGCCTCGATGGGCTGATGTATTCCAGGGGGTCGGTGCTCCGTTCGATGGGCTTGGCGGCGCCGTTTGAACCTACGGGTGAGGCCGGGGCGATCATGACCGCCTCCCGGCATAGGCCCGACCGCGATTGGCCGGGCGCTGGTGGGTCTCGATCAGCTCGTCGATCAGCGAACTGGCCTGGAGCTTGTTCAGCGTCTTCACGCCCGTCTTGAAGCGCTCCTGGGCGAGGTTTTCGACGGCCGCCTTATCGAGGTTGTTTTCCGCGACGATCTTCTCGATCAGAGCGCGCTGCTTCGGGGAGCAGGCCCACTCGTCACCGGCCAGGGCAGACGTGGCGGGAGCGGGATTGGCCGGGGGCGGCAGACGCGTTTCACCGGGCAGGTGGCCGGCTTTGACGATCTGGGCGTCGACGGAGGCTTGGAGCCGGGCGTAGAGCTCAGCGTTGGTTTTCTCCAGTTGGGAGAGGTCGGCCAGCTCGGTGCGGATCGTGACCGAGTGGGAATGGGACGAATAGTTGGGCAGGCCCAGCTTCTTCGAGTAGGTAAGTTCAATCGTGTGCATGACAGGTCCTTTCGTGCCGACCGCTGCAAATGAAACGCCCCGGCTGCGGTCGGCAGGCCAGGGCGGATGAGAGGACGACGTCCTACTCTAGGGTATGTAACACGAAACGGGGGGCTATTGCGGGGTGGGGGAGGGGCCGAATAAGCACCATTTCCATGGCCCATTTTCTTGACGTTTCTTGACGCGAAAATTGTCCTGAGCTGCACTTTCCTGAATTATCGCATTTCAGTGACGATAAATCTCCGTCTCGCACTTCATCGACAAGCAGCAGTTTGCATCATTTTGCGCTTTTACGCTGATTTTTCGTTTCGGGTTCGATTCCCGGCGACCGCACCAATTTGGGGTCGCCTGGGCCGGGCCGGTGCCTTGCTCAATCGGCGGGAGGCATTTGCCAAAACCGACGTGGGGGTTTATCCGACAAAGAACCATGGAAGAAAATGCTTGCGGAACCAAATTGCAGCGGTTGACGTCATCGGCTCCCCGTGCAGTTCACCCTGGCTCCTCTGCTTCCACTCTTCAGTTACCAACCATTTTACCCTCGTCCCTCCCTTTCCCACTTTCTTATATGACGTTCAAGTTCCTCGCGTTAATTGCGATCGCAGCGTGTGCCCCCATGACGGGGTTGGTGGCGGCCGGGGACACCCCGGCGGCGACGGCCGAGCGGCAGTATCCGGTGGAGCATCTCAAGCTCGCCTACGCGCAATCCAACTCGCGGCTGCCCGCTTTGGCCAAGCTTGATTCGGTCCTGCTCCATCTCAAAAGCCGGGACGGCCAGCTGTTCACCACCGATCCCTGGCTCGACTGGATGCGCCAGCAGGATCCTTCGCTCAAATGGATGCGGGACGAAAACATGGCGCACATGATGGATTTTGAGGTCGCGGTGGGCAGCAATCTGCCCGAGGGCAGCAAATTCAGCGAGGCGGCCATTCGCGAGGTGTCGAAAGCCGTGGTCGCCCGGCTCAATCAGCTGGGGGTCGCCGGGGTGGTCGTGCTGGTCAGCCAGAACGACATCGACCCGCAGTCGCGCGCGGACCTCCGTCCGTCCGGCAATCGCACCCTGAACCTCGTCATCTGGGCCAGTGAGATTTCCCAGGTGCGCACCGTGGCCAAAGGCGACCGCCTGCCGGCGGACGCGGCGGTGAACAACCCGCTCCATGCGCGCATCCTCAAAGGCTCGCCGCTGACCGTGGCCACCGATGGCAATCCCGCTCTGCTCAACAAGACCGAACTCCAGGATTACCTGCGCCGTTTGAACCGCCAGCCCGGCCGCACCGTCGAGGCCTCGATCTCCCCTGCCACCAAACCGGACGCCACGGGGCAGACGGTGTATGACCCGGGCATGGTGACGGTCGACTATCTGGTGAACGAAAGCAAACCCTGGACTGCGTACGTCCAGCTGTCTAACACCGGCACGGAGACCACCGGCCGGTTTCGGGAACGCATTGGCGCGAGCGACAGCCAGGTGACCAACCATGACGACATCGCGTCCCTGGATTACATCGGCTCCTCCGATTTCAAAACCACCAGCGCGATTTTTGGCTCCTATGACTACCCCCTGCTCTTTCCGGACCGGCTGCGGGCCAAGGTCTACGGCTCGTGGGGTGATTTTAACGCCACCACCCCCGCCCTGGCCGGCAGTGCGCCCGGCCAGTTCACGGGTTCATCCTGGACCACCGGTTTGGACCTGACGGCCAGCCCGTTTGCGATCCAAGGATTTGCCATCGATTTCGTGGTCGGGGCGGCCGCCCAGCACATCACGGTCACCGATCTGGCGCTCAACCGGGTGGGTACGGTCGACCTGCTGACGCCCCACGTGACAGTGCGCGCGAGCCGCGAAACCGAGGCGAACAAGGTGTCGGCCGATATCGGCTGGGAGACCAACCTGAACAATGTCTCCGCGGACGATCTGCTCCGGCTGGGCCGCCTGAATACCGAAGCCCATTACCAGCTGTTTCGGGCCGACTTTTCGGCTTCGACCTATCTTGAGCCATTTCTGTATGGGGTCTCATCCGATCTTCCCTGGGAGCGGGCCAAGCTGGCGCATGAGGTTTCGATTGCTTTCCGCAGCCAGAGCGCCCTCGGCCATCAGCGGCTGATTCCGCAGCAAGAGCAGGCGATGGGCGGCTTTTTCAGCGTGCGCGGCTATCCCGAGGCGGTGGTTTCGGGCGACGACATCTATCAGTTCAACTTGGAATACCGTTACCATGTGCCGCGGGGGCTGCGGCCGGCCTCCGAACTGCCGCCGCCGGAACCCGGGGCGGAGCCGCTCTTCCTTGGCGGGGCGTTTAACTATCGTCCGCCCCGCCCTTACGGCCGGCCGGACTGGGATCTGATCCTGCGGACGTTTTTCGATGCCGGTTATACGGTGGTCAACGCACCCACCTCGACGGAAGCGGGCCATCAGCTGACGAGCGTGGGCGTGGGAATCGAGCTCCAGCTGTTGAACAATCTCAATCTTCGCTTTGACTACGGCGAGGCCATGTCGCCGGTCAAAACCGGGGTCACTACTGCGGGCGTCTATTCTCCCGGAGCCAATGATGTCCACGCTGGCGACACCCAGGCCCACCTCATGGCCACCTTTGTTTGGTGAACCTACCCACCCTCAACCTTTTCTTTCTCATGTCCCGTCGTCCTTCCTCTTCCCGTGAACCCCATGTCCCTTTCTGGCGCTTCGCGCTCGGCTGGTATCTGGCGGTGAGTTTTGTCGTCATGCAATGCCCCGTGGTGGGGCTGGCCGCTCCCGTCGGCGGGCAGGTCGTGGCCGGTTCCGCCAGCATCGCCCAAAACGGCAATTTTACGACCATCACGGCCGGAAACAACAGCATCATCAACTACAGCAGTTTTAACATCCTCAGCAACGAGACCGTGACCTTTGTGCAGCCAACGGCGGCTTCGCGGGTTCTCAACCAGGTGCTGTCGAACAATCCGTCGCAGCTCCTCGGCACGCTGCGGGCCAATGGCATCGTGTATCTGGTCAATCCCGCGGGCATTTATTTCGGCCAAAACTCCGTTTTTGATGTCGGCGGGCTTTATGCCGCCGCCGGCACGATTGCCACCCAGGACTTCCTCTCCAATACCAACCGTTTTTCCAACCTCACGGGCGGAGTCTCCAATGCCGGCCGCATTCAGTCCGCCGGGATCACCGCCTTGGTCGGCCGGACGGTCGCCAACTACGGCACCATCATGTCAACGGGCGGCACGGTCGCCCTGCTCGCGGGCGACGATGTGCTGCTCGGTGAGACCGGCCAGCAGATCTTTGTCAATGCGGGTTCCGCGACCAAACCTTCAGTCGGCGTGACCAACACGGGCGCGATTTCGGCCGGCAGCGGCGCGGTCTCCCTCGGCGCCGGTGACCTTTATTCCGTGGCCATCCAGCAGACGGGTCTGCTCCAGGGCAAAAGCATCGCGGTTGACGCCAGCACCGGCCAGGCCGTGGTGGGCGGCCAGCTCAATGCCTCCAGCGCCACCGGCGCGGGCGGCAGCATCAAGGTTCTGGGCGGTGACATCACCCTGGCGGATACGGCGGTGTTGAACGCCTCGGGTGCGACCGGCGGCGGCACCGTCCTCGTGGGCGGCGATGCCCAGGGCGGCAATCCCGCCGTGGCCAACGCGCAAAGCACCACGGTCAATGCCGGTGCCACGATCACGGCCGATGCGATCGCCACGGGCAACGGCGGCAAAGTGGTCGTCTGGTCTGATCAGGCCACCTTTTTTGGCGGCAACATTTCCTCCCGCGGTGGCGCCAATGGCGGCAATGGTGGCAACGCAGAGGTTTCCGGCAAAGGCCGGCTCGGCTATGCGGGTCTGGTTGACCTGCGCGCGCCGGCGGGCCTGACCGGCACACTGCTGCTGGATCCGACCGATATCACCATCGCCACGGGCGCGGCCAACCCCACCTTCGGCACTTTTACGGCCGGCGTTTTCAGTGGCGGTACGAGCGTCTCCTCCACGATTT
The DNA here is from genome assembly GCA_903919625.1 of uncultured Verrucomicrobiota bacterium. Lineage (GTDB taxonomy): Bacteria > Verrucomicrobiota > Verrucomicrobiia > Opitutales > Opitutaceae > CAIYUN01. The sequence continues at coordinate 3,031 of CAIXIZ010000156.1, read as the reverse complement.
CCATCGGCACGGGGGCGGGCGATGCCAATGCCACTCTGCTCAAACAGCTGACGCTGTCCAACGTCACGATTGACACCAACTCGACCGGTGCCGGCACGGGGGCCATCACCGTCAGCAACGCCATCGTGTACACCTCCACCAATTCGCTCACCCTCACGGCCGGCGGCACCATCACCCTCAACGCCGGCATTACCAATACCGGATCGGGCGGGCTGACCTTGAATGGCACGGTGTCACTTGCTGCGGCGATCACTTTGGCTGCCGGCACGGTCAGCCTGACCGGAACCGTCAATGGCGCGCAGGCCCTGACCGTGACCGCGACCACGTCGACCTTTGGCGGCGCGGTCGGCGGCACCACCGCCTTGACCAGCGTGAGCCTGACCAATGCGGCCGGCACCACCGCCCTCAATGGTGGTTCGGTCAAAACCACCGGCGCCCAGACTTATAGCGGCGCCGTCACCCTCGGTGCGGCGACCACCGTCACCGCCTCAACCGCGAGCTTTGGCGGCACCATTAACGGCGCGCAGGCCCTGACGGTAAGCGCGACGACCGCGACCTTTGGCGCCGCAGTGGGCGGCACGACCACCTTGACCAGCCTGAGCCTGACCAACGCAGCCGGCACCGCCGCCCTCAATGGCGGCAATGTCAAAACGACGGGCGCCCAGACCTATTCCGGGGCGGTGACCTTGGGTGCCGCGACGACCTTGACGGCCACGACGGTGAGCCTGGGCAGCACGGTCAACGGGGCCCAGGCGCTGACGGTGAGCGCAACCACGGCGACGTTTGGCGGCGCCGTGGGCGGCACGACCACTCTGACCAGCCTGAACGTGAGCGGCACATCGGCCCTGAATGGCGGCACCGTCCGGACGACCGGGGCACAGACCTACACCGGCAATGTGACGGAAGGTGCGAATGTGGCCATCACGGCGGCCAGCCTTACGCTGCCGGCTTCGTGGAATGCGCAAAGCCACGACCTCACGCTGGCCGTGGCTGGCGCGGTCACGGTTCCCGGACCCTTTGTCAATGTCGCCAATTTTTCGAGCACGGGCGCAGGCGGCACGACGCTCGCGGGCACCTTCACCACCACCGGCGCGCAGACCTATAGCACGCCGGTCACGCTGGGTGCGGCCTCGACGCTGTCCGCGACGACGGTGAACCTGGGCAGCACGGTCAATGGGGCGCAGGCCTTGACGGTGAGTGCGACGACGACGACCATTGCTGGCGCGGTGGGCGGTACGACCACCCTGACCAGCCTGAAGGTGACCGGTGCGGCGGCGTTGAATGGCGGCACGATCAAGACGACGGGGGCCCAGACCTATGGCGGCAACGTGACGGAAGGTGCAAATCTGGCGATCACGGCAGGCAGCCTGGCATTGCCCGGAGCGTGGAATGCCCAGAATCATGACCTTTCTCTTGCAGTCACCGGCGCGATCACGGTTCCCGGAGTCTTCGCGAATGTGGTTAATTTTTCGAGCACCGGCGCAGGGGGCACGGTAATCGCGGGCAGCTTCACGACGTCTGGCGCGCAAACTTACAGCAATGCGGTGACCCTGGGGGCGGACAGCACGCTGGCCGCGACAACCGTGAGCCTGGGCAGCACCGTGAACGGGGCGCAGGCCCTGACGGTGAGCGCGACGACGACGACCCTCGGCGGCGCGGTCGGCGGGACGACAACGCTCACGAGCCTGAACGTCACCGGTGCTTCCCGTTTGAACGGCGGCACCGTCCAGACGACGGGTGCGCAAACTTACAGCGGGGCGACGACGCTCGGTGCGGCCACGACCCTGACCGGCAGCGCGGTAAACTTTGGCAGCACGGTCAACGGGACTCTGGCCCTGACCGTGAGCGCGACCACGGCGACTTTCGGTGGCGCGGTGGGCGGGACGACAACCCTGGCCAGTCTGAACGTAAGCGGCACGTCGGCTTTGAACGGCAGCTCCGTCAGGACAACCGGAGCACAGACCTACACCGGCAATGTGACGGAGGGGGCGAATGTGGCGATCACGGCGGGCAGCCTGACGTTGCCGGCCTCGTGGGATGCCCAGAGCCATGACCTGGCCCTGGCCGTGGCCGGCGCGATCACGGTTCCCGGAGTCTTCGCGAATGTGGCCAATTTTTCGAGCACGGGCGCGGGCGGCACGACGCTCGCGGGCAGCTTCACGACGTCTGGCGCGCAAACTTACAGCAATGCGGTGACCTTGGGGGCGGACAGCACGCTGGCCGCGACAACCGTGAGTCTGGGCAGCACCGTGAACGGCGCACAAACCCTGACGATCAGTGCGGGGACGACAACCTTCGGCGGCGCGGTGGGCAGCACGACGACGCTTACCCGCCTGACGGTCAGCGGCAGTTCCGCGTTGAATGGCGGCTCCGTCATCACGACTAATCGCCAGCTTTATGGCGGGTCGGTCACTCTCGGCGTAGACAACACCCTGACCTCCGGGACAAATGTGACCTTTGCCAGCACCTTGGACGGGGCTCATGCCCTGACCGTGAGTGCGTTGACGACGACGTTTGCCGGTGTGGTGGGGGGAAGCACGACTTTGTCTGCCGTCACCGTGACTGGCAGCACTGTGTTAGGCGGCGGTTCGGTCAAAACAGTCGGTGCGCAGAATTTCGCCGGCACGACCAGTCTTGGCGCAGACATCACCCTGACCGGCGGCACGGTGAATTTTGGCGGCACGGTGGACGGGGCGCAGGCCCTGACGGTGAGTGCAACGACGGCCACTTTCGGTGGTGCGGTGGGCGTGACGAATACATTGTCGGGCCTGACCGTGACCGGCAGTACTGCGCTGAATGGCGGCGCGGTGACAACCACCGGCGCGCAGTCCTACAGCGGGGCGACGACGCTCGGTGCTGACTCGACGCTGACCGGCAGCGCGGTGACCTTGGGCGGCACCGTGAACGGGGCGCAGGCCCTGACCCTGAGTGCGGCGACATCGACATTCGGCGGCGCCATCGGCGGGACGACGACCCTCACCAGCCTGAATGTGAGCGGTGCGGCGGTGCTCAACGGCGGAACCATCCAGAT